>JAJFIN010000116.1 GCA_021774955.1 Alphaproteobacteria bacterium
CCATTCGCAAAGCAACCGACATGGCAAAGAAAACCATGATCCGCGTGCCATTGCGCGAAGGTCGAACGCTGCATCATGATGCAAAAGGGCGTCACGGAGCAGGGCGCATTGTCATGCGTTCAGCACCTCCAGGAACTGGAATTATTGCTGGTGGTCCGATGCGCGCAGTATTTGAAGCGCTGGGTGTTCAAGATGTCGTTGCTAAATCTATCGGCACGTCAAACCCATACAACATGGTGCGCGCAACTTTTGACGGCTTGAAGCGTGAGGTTAGCCCTCGCATGGTGGCGGCAAAACGCGGCAAGAAAGTGGGCGATATCGTCTCTCGCCGTAGAGAAAGTTCTGGAAGTGATGTCCAGAACGCGAGCGAATAAGGATTGGTTCGATGGCAAAGGCGAAAGCAAACACAGTTACGGTACGGCAGACGGCTAGTCCTTTGCGCCGACCAGCGGATCAAAGAGCGACTTTGGTTGGACTCGGCTTGAACAAAATGGGTCGAACAAAAACATTAGAAGACACGCCTTCAGTGCGCGGCATGATTAAAAAAGTGGCGCATCTTGTGGAAGTCGTAGAAGACAAATAAGGAACGGTTTCATGCGACTGAATGAATTATCCGATAACCCGGGAGCGCGCCAAGTACGCACGCGCATCGGGCGTGGCATTGGATCTGGTAAAGGCAAAACCGGTGGCCGTGGTGTCAAAGGTCAGAAGTCACGCTCCGGTGTAGCGATTAAAGGTTATGAGGGTGGGCAAATGCCCATTCACATGCGCCTTCCGAAACGTGGGTTCAATAAGCCAAATCGTTTGAAGTTTGCCGAATTGAATATTGGTCAGCTGCAAAAGGCGATCGACGATGGCAAGCTTGATGCAAAAGCAACACTCACAGAGGACGCTTTGGTGCAAAGCGGTATTATCCGGCGCAAGCTGGATGGTATTCGTTTATTGGCCAAAGGTGAATTGAAGGCGGGTGTGACGTTAGAGGTTAGTGGTGCTTCGCAAGCTGCTTTGGCAGCTGTGGAAAAGGCCGGTGGTAAAGTAACCGTTCGCGTTCCAGCGAAGCCCGTTGAAGACAAAAAAGACTAGCCCATTTAGGTAAGCGGAGCATCTTATGGCGTCAGCCGCCGAACAACTCGCAGCAAATTTTAACGTCGGCGCTTTTCGCAAGGCGACCGAGCTTAAAAAGCGGCTGTTGTTCACCTTGGGTGCGCTTGTCATCTATCGGTTGGGGACATATATCCCGCTGCCTGGCATCAATGCGACGGCTTGGGAAGCCATATTTAATCAGCAAGCAGGTGGTTTGCTGGGGATGTTAAACACCTTTGCTGGTGGCGCGGTATCGCGCATGAGCATCTTTTCGCTTAACATCATGCCCTATATTTCCGCTTCGATTATCATGCAATTGATGACGACGGTCATTCCAACGCTCGAGCAATTAAAAAAAGAAGGCGAGCGCGGACGCAAACAGATCAACCAATATACCCGTTATCTATGTGTTGTTTTGGCGACAGCACAGGGTTGGGGTATCGCTGCGAGCCTTCAATCGTCGACAGGCGTGGCGCTCAATCCCGGACCGTTCTTTATTATTTCGGTCGTCGTCACCTTGGTGGGTGGCACGATCTTCCTCATGTGGTTAGGCGAGCAAGTAACGGCGCGCGGTGTGGGTAATGGGATCTCTTTGATCATTTTCGCTGGCATTGTTGCTGAGCTTCCTCGGGCTCTGGCTCAAATGTTTGAACTGGGTCGCACCGGTGCAATGAGCTCATTTGTGATTTTTGCGCTGATTATTGGGGCTGGAGCGTTGATCGCGGGTATCGTGTTTATCGAGCGCGCACAAAGGCGACTTCTGGTTCAATATCCAAAACGCCAGCAAGGCAACAAAATGTACGGTGGGGATTCCTCTCACTTGCCGCTGAAACTCAATACAGCTGGCGTGATCCCACCGATTTTTGCGTCATCGCTTTTATTGCTGCCAGCAACGGTCGCAGGATTTAATGCCACCGGTGGACCGGAATGGTTGACAACGGTGACCGCCTCGCTTGGCCCTGGGCAACCGCTCTATCTTGCTCTGTATATATTTGGCATTTCTTTTTTCTGCTTTTTCTACACCGCGATTGTTTTCAATCCGGAAGAGACGGCGGAGAACTTGAAAAAGTATGGTGGCTTCATTCCGGGGATCCGACCCGGTAAAAGAACAGCCGACTACATTGATTATGTTCTGACCCGTTTAACTGTTGGCGGCGCTATCTATCTTTCTGCGGTCTGTGCTCTACCAGAGATCTTGCGCGGGCAAGGTAAAATACCGTTTTACTTTGGCGGGACTTCAATCCTGATTGTGGTCAGTGTTACGCTGGATACGGTGTCACAAATCCAGAGCCATCTCTTGGCCCACCAATATGAGGGTTTGATCAAGAAGTCGAAACTTCGGGGAAAGAAGCGATGAACTTGATCCTTCTCGGACCTCCTGGCGCTGGCAAAGGCACACAGGCGCAACGACTTCAGGACAAGCATGGGTTTGTTCAATTGTCGACGGGTGACATGCTGCGCGCCGCGGTTGCAGCGGGCACGGAAGTCGGCAAAAAAGCTAAAACGATCATGGATGCCGGAGAATTGGTGCCTGATGAGATTGTGGTTGGCATTATCTCTGACCGCATCGAAGAGCCCGATTGCAAAGCCGGGTTCATTCTTGACGGGTTTCCCCGTAATGAGGCTCAAGCGCTGGCACTCGATAAAATGCTTGAGGAAAAGGGTCTCAAATTGGACGTTGTGATCGAAATGCAGGTCGATGACGAGATCCTGGTTTCGCGAATCAAACAACGAGCGGCCGAATCTGGCGAGGTTCGGGCCGATGACAATGAAGAAACGCTGAGAAACCGGTTGGTTGTGTACCATGAGCAAACCGCACCTTTGCTGCCTTATTACGAAAAACAGGGCAGATTGAGGGTCGTGGACGG
>JAJFIN010000117.1 GCA_021774955.1 Alphaproteobacteria bacterium
TTGATAATTATGGCCGCGGATATTCAGATCGTCCTGATACTACCTATGATTCTGCGCTAACAAACCAACTCATTATCGAGCTACTCGACCACCTTGATTTGCATGGGTCCGCCCACATTGTCGGATATTCAATGGGCGGTGCGGTCGCAGCTATTTACACGGCAACAAATACTGAAAGAGTGAAATCCTTGACCCTCATTGCACCCGCGGGTCTCATGGACGCCAGTTCTTCTCTGATGGTCAAGCTGGTCATTGGCGATTGGTTTTTCCGAGTACTTGGGAAAAATACTTTTCTCAAAAGATTCAATCAAGGTGAAATGTCGACAATTGACCCTGAAGGTTTCCGGCAGGATTTCGCTGAACAACTTGACTATCGTGGTTATACGGATGCGCTGCTTTCAACTATGCGAAACTATCCTTACGCTACGCTTCAAGAGGAGTATAGCTTGGTTGGTGAACAGGGTGTGCCAACACTGGTGATCTGGGGTGAAAGCGATACGACAGTTCCTTTTAACCTGTCGACGCTCGTACTTGCGGCGATTCCACAAGCCGAACTCGCCAGCTATGCAGATGTTGAACATAACATTGTCTATGTTCATCCCCAATTAGTCCGTACTCCCCTGCTGCTGTTTCTGAGGGACCAACAAGAGATCAGGTAAAACGATGTCGAAACGTCAAGAACGTCTGGCTATACAGGAGGCATTTGTGCCGCAAGAGCGGTTCACATCTCTGTTTCCAGAAACATCCGGTAATGAGGTGAACGGACTCGGTGAAAAAGAAATCCGCCCACCTTCGCCGATGTTTTGGCACCCATCCGATCAACATCCCTACGGCGAATTGCAACAGGAAGTTGTTGGGCCTTTGAGAGGCTGTCCCGAAACAGCTGCCGCCTTTGCCGGAGAGGGACATGACCTTGTCGAACAAACCTCAGAACGGGTTGAAAAGAGCGCAAAAGAATGGACCAGCATTGTCAAAGAATTTGTTCTAGCTAAAGAAGGCGACCTCGTTGGCATTACTGATGTGAAACCGATCTATGTTTTTGACGGATACGAAATAAAAGAGCGTATGGTGATTATGATCGGCGTCGCGATGGATTATGATCGCTTGAATGTGCTGCCACCGGCCTACGAAAATCCAGATTCGGCCGTTGAAGTCGGGCATCAATATTCACGCGCGGCCCGCGTGTGTCATCGCTTGACTAATTTCATCCGTGAGCAGGGTCATGCTGCGAGCGCATGCCCTGGACCTAGGGCGGGTACGCTTAATATGCTCGCTGCTGCTATCGACGCTGGACTGGGAGAACTTGGCAAACACGGCTCTTTGATCAATCGAGAGTTCGGTGCTTCATTTCGGCTTTCAGGTGTCACCACCGACTTACCACTTATTTCTGATACCCCAGATAATCTTGGGGTCGATGATTTTTGCATGAATTGCCAGATCTGTTCTGAGGTGTGTCCACCGGCTGCCATTTTTGATCCCAAGCAGGTCGTGCGGGGTGCAGAAAAATGGTATGTAAATTTTGACAAATGCATTCCCTATTTTGGTGAAACTTTGGGATGCGGCATGTGCATCGCAACCTGCCCTTGGTCAAAACCCGGCGCGTCTGAAAAATTGGCCCAAAAAATGCTCAAGCGCCGCGAGAAGGCCAATGTGCCAGCGGAATAATTCCAGAACCTTTGTCAGTGAATTGCGGTGCGAGCAATTAGGACCTCAGCATCATGTCTAAGCGGCTCACTTGCAAATGATGCCACCTGCATCTCGATGATGATCAATGCATCCACCCACTTACTCTCCAGAATTCAATTGCTGGTTACCAAGGGTCTGTCCTCGAATGCAAAAGTCTGACAACCCGCGATACGGGTTATTTTCACATGGTCCTCTGCAAGCGGAAGAAATATCGTTTCATTATCAACAAACTCTCGAGCCCCTTTTCTCGGTGTTACAAGTGCGCGTGCTCTTGTTATACACGGATATCCGATGTCAATAACGGCGTTGTATAATTGCACGGTTAACTGCCCCAGTTTGCTTTCGGTTTTAGGATCAATAACCAGACCGGTTCCATCGCCGCCGTGAGCGACAGCGAGGGCAGGGCCAACGAATCTAATTCGAAAACTGCCGTCTTCTCTGTCGCAATCGACTAAGAAAATATTGTTCAAATGGGGTGCTAGCTCGAGAAGATCAAATGCCCAAGGCGACGGATTTGGCTTGTTCGAAGGTTTTATTGATCGCCAATATTGTAAGACCCGTTCGGTGGGTTGCCATTTGCAAACAAGATCTTGCTCCCATTCAATAGTGCCTGTTTCGCCCCTAGCGCCAGGAACTGGGACCTTAATCTTTCCCACTTGATGTCTCCACGTTGGATAAGACGCGTCCTTCCACCTTCCACGTTCACCCGTCATTATGCCATCTTGATTTATGCTTTGATCCCTACATTGCGTCAACAATGAACAAGTTAGGAGTTGCAACAGGCCAGCGACACAAACTGATCAATGCGCCTTACGCTATATCAGTCGTCGGAAGATCTGGGGGAGCTTCTCAGGATCACGCCCAACGAGGCTGTTGGGTTCTGGCAGATAAGGCGAAAGGTCGACCAAACGACCGGCGACAACGAGATTATCGTGAGTGTTTACATCGTTGTAGGTCACGCCTGTGCCCTCTACCAGCTCAGCCTCGAAGAGACTTTGATCTGTTGAGATCGTGAGTTGCAAAATAGGCGAAGACCCTGCTGCGCCAAAATGTGCATTCAACACTGCGCCATCAGACAAGTCACTCTCTACCTGCCCCCGATCATTGATTATTTTCGCTTCAATCCTTGGGTTATCAGTATCGTTGGTTGAGATCGCAACGCTTAACTTTTTGGTTTGATCCGCAGCAAGTGGAAATGCTGCTAACCAAAGCTGTCTTTCCTGCAGGATATTGAGTGGTAACAAACGCTCAAGTGGAAGATTTATCTCAACCTGACTATCTGTTTGGCTGGCGGTTGGCGGGTTTGAGAAGGCCAAATGCGTAAGATGATGAGCAACGCCCGAAAACAGTTTCGTCGCGCTCTTCGGATTAATATCTATTTGCGCAGCCGCATAAGGAATTGTGCCGTCTTCGGAATATGTTGCGGAGATCATGCCCCCGGTACCGTACCCAGTACGGCCATAGGCCGGAGAGATTGTGATCTTGGGCGCATTGTTGACTGGAACTGCATCAGACCAACCGGCCGCCTCATCCCGCTCGGCATGCCACATTTGTCCGTCATAGTCGACGACGAGAAGCCCTAAGGCGCCCGACGGGGTTAGACAGGTTTGAGGGGCAAAGGACGGTTGATCAAATACCGCTTCGGTCACCTGCCATTCATTGTTTTCATAGAGTGCATAATCGGTACGAAGGCCATCCGCCAAATAGGCAATGTGCGCCCGCCCGCGCTCATCATCGCCAACCGCCTGAAA
>JAJFIN010000118.1 GCA_021774955.1 Alphaproteobacteria bacterium
CAAGTTTACCAATTTTTTTGATCACGCCGTCGCAAATGCCGATGTCGCCCATGAAGCGCGGGAAACGGGTCCCATCTATTATAGTACCGTTGCGGATTATCGTGTCGAAAGCCGTTATTTTCATAGTATTATCCATTTTGCGTAATTTATTTCATATAATTATACGCAAAAACTATTTTGTGCAAGCCGTAAATCAGCGGCCACACAGGTATATTGGAGTGGCAGATCAGCTTGTCAAAGCAAAGCGTAGCGGATCGGTGTTTCACACAAATCCTCCAACGGAAATAGGTACGCGGTATAAAACGTACCAAGACGAATACATCCGGCCCGGACTTAATCAACAATATTTCCATTGTAATAGGTTTGATCAGCCGCTCATTGTAAGTGGAGTGCCATCACTGCAATCATTATAAATGGCATATGGGTGATGCTTTCCACCGCAATCTGTCGAGCGATGACTAAGCGCACCTTAATTGAACCATCGCCAAATACTCAAATTTTCCCATGTCCGGATATTGTGCGCCAAAGGGCATCCCGTTCGTGCACACCTGTCCGTACCAAGAACCTCATCCTGACTGCAATCACGAGAATCGTATCGCGATGGTCTCTTGATTGATGTCCTCAAACTCTTGATGGCTTTACTGTATGACAAGATCATGCCGAGGCCTGGGCTCGAGCGGAAGATCTTTTTCTGCGTCATCAACTGATTATTCTGCGGCGCAAGGTGGGCATGAAACCACGACTGAAATCACGGGACAGGCTGATCTGCCGAATAAAATTGCGGGTATATATTCCCACTTGACCCAATGCGGAACTATCCTTCACTCTTTGAAGTATTCACGAACGAAGTCGAGGCCTTTGTGAGTGATTTTGAACCCACTCCTGATATCCTGTGCATAACCTTGGTAGATGAAATTCGACTTGCTTGTTTTATGTGATTTGAGATTGCGCACAATCTGCGAGAACTTGGAATCCTTCCGGCTTTCGTTCATCGCCAGATAATCGTCAGAAAGCGCAATGTAGTTCGGTATTTCGCCAATCAGGTCGGAAGTGGAGATTTCTCCATTTGGCTTTACCGACATTATTAAGAGCGCATATTTCCAAAGGTCTTTTCGCAAGTCGATTTCCGCCGGCTCCTTGGCCGATGGAGCGCTAAGCGGTTGCTCGATACGCTTCTGAGAGGGAACAGCGCGCATGCGCTGTTGTTTGCGTTCCTGCCGTGCAATCTTCTTCACATCTTCAGCGACCGGAAGATCTTCAGGCATAATGCCGCTAAGCTCTTTCATGGTTTGACGAACCTTAACGCCGACCTCATAGTGAGCATTGCAAGCGGCTTCTTTCTCCGAAATTTCCCGGCTGCGAAGCTTTTCCTCGGTTTGGGTAATACGGAAGAGATTTGCCGCCAATTCTGTGCTGCCCATATGGTCAAGCACGTTCGCCTTGCGAGGAAGGTGTTTGTATTCCTTGATCTCGGTGACACCACGACCTCCGTAAAGACCTTGGTATCCCTTGTTTTGGAATTTTCCAAAGTCCTGCCCAGTGAGGACGCCGGAGGCTTTCGCGGCGCTGGCAAGTCGTTTGTTTTCGGCTACGACCTGGTTCCTTAGATACAGGCGCTTCTGGTTTTCCGACAATGTGTCGAAATCTACGCCATCACGATCAGCAATTTCTTGTCGCCGTGTCTGGATTGCAAAATAGGTTTGTGCGAACGCAACCTGCTTCATTGAGGAAGATGCATTCTGCGCAATCAAGTAGCACGCGTAACGATCAAGCTCATAATCTCTAGCCGGTCGTCCTCCTCGGGGGTTTTTCCCCGTTTGGGGAATAACCTCTTTAAAGTGGTTTTCGACTGGATGCCCGGCATTCGCACAGGCAGTTTGAGCCCGCTCTATCACAGCCTCGAACTTGTCCCACTTGCTGTAGCCGAGCAGGGTCTGCAGTCCGCGAGCGTACCAAGTCTTATCCCCGTTATCGATATCGTGACCAGCTTCCTCAAAGCGATCTATCAAAGCGTCAATTGTGTCCGCTTCCTGCGGAATGTTCATCAGTGCGGTAACCTCATCGGGGTTGGTCTGCGCTACGCGTTCCATTGCTTCATCGAAGTCAAAATCGAATTTGACCGGATCATCTTTCGGATCTGGGCTCATGTGATCGGTTCCTTATAGGGTAGGCGACCGGAGGTTTGATCAAGTAGGGTGTTTCCCCGATCCCCTTCGCCACTGTTGCGCATCGTACCGGCAACAAGTTCGCCGCTACGCTCTGTGATGCCCATTACGGCAACCTTGCCCTTTCCACCCCGCTTACTGCCGGTCCGCTTGCTTTTATGCTTGTTCTTTTCCTTACCACCGATGAAGGTCTCGTCGGCCTCAACCTCGCCGTCCAAAAGGCGATTAAACGACTTGGTCAGCGCTGCAAGTCGAAGGCGTTGAAGTATAAACCATGCTGTCTTTTGAGTGACGCCAATATCCTTGGCGAGTTGGGTGCTCGCGATACTCTTCTTGTGCGAAGTAATTAGCCAGATCGCCATCATCCATTGACGAAGCCCGATCTTGCTATCCTCAAAAATCGTACCGACCTTGATGGATAACCGCTTACGGCAATCGCCACACTTGTGGGTGCGCCTGTTGGCAAAGTGATAAACTGTCGTCGATCCGCAATGAGGGCAAAAAGCGCCATGCTTCCAGCGGATCGCGGTAAAATGATCGAGGGCTGATTGCTCATCAGGGAACGCTGACATCATCTGCATCAGCGTTTCGAACTGCTGTTTTTTGGGAGTGGGTTTCGCCATTTACCTTCATCACACACAAATCAGATTGGGTCAAGTAGATATATAAATATCAAGAAAAACCTGAACAATCCAACGAATTTTTAATATGTGAGAACCCTTCGTCGAGGTCACGGTGATTATTTGGAAATCGAGATGACATTCCGTGCCGAGACCGCTTTTGGAGATCTAGTCCTCGACTCAATAAGAGCACAAGCACATTTGGAGAGCACTTCCGACTGGACTTCTGTGCCGACCTGAGCGTGGATGTGACCTCTAAGCAGACCGTGACGGTGCTGATACACCGACACGGCCCTAACCACACCAACCTATGAAGGAGGTCGGCATGGCTGAGAAACCGTCTATCACAGATCGCAGGCATTTGTTAATCGGTACTAGCGCTTTAGCGCTAACCGGGGCGCTCACAGGGGTTTCGACCGGGGCGCCAGCTCCGGAGAAGGTCTGGCGCCCGCCATTCGCAATGGCCGCAGAGACCTCCGGCGTTGATCCCGCCTATGTGCTCTATATCCGGGCCAAGCGGGCTGAAACGCAGGTTAATGCCTTTCGCGGTGGTTCCATGGACGAACTGGAATATAAGGCGCTGTTCAACACCTATATCACCACCGAACGCAAACTTGCAGCAACCCCTGCCCGTAGCCTGAAGGGGGTATTGGGTAAGATGAAGCGCATTGCCGCCGACCAGGAATGGCAAGCCGATGATCCTTACCTTGTCTCCTGTCTCGGCCTCTCCGTCATGGCCGACCTGCGCCGCATGATCGCCGCACTGCCGACCGGCTGGCCCGGTTCCACCATGGACTTGGGGGGACAGTCATGAGCTCCAAACAAACAGATCACGAGACCGATAAGAACCCGGGATCAGCAGAGGAGGTCGTAGACGAGACCTCAGATGAGGCCGCACCTGAGACCGATCACGGCCCAGACCTCTATGACTGCATCAAGGACATCTGGATCTGCGACCAGGAGGTTAGGATTTACCGCGATGTTCTACGCAGGGAAGGCAAGAAAAGTCTTTATCCCGACCGTGAGGATTTGGAAGCCATGGAAGAGCCGATCCATCGTCTCCAGGGTGCGGCCGCGTTGTTCACCGATCTGGCCATGGGCAATGGCTGTGAAGTGAATCTCACCGGCCTATCCTTCCTGGCCGAGGCCGTGACCCGCGAGGCTGAGCGTCTCTACCGTCTCTATCACGGTCATCTGCACAGGGACCGACGATAGCCCTCAAAGGGCTCTCTCACGTTCAAGGCAGGCGCTGTGGCTGGATTGCACCAGCATCCTCGACACGATAGCCGAAGAATGGTCTCGACCCTGATTGATGTCGAGGATGATAGTAGATCTCGCCTAGGGCGGCTGGCACAGGGCCAGACTGCGGTGGCATCGTCAATAGAAAACATCAATATCACAATCAGAGTTAATATCCTTAACCATGACATCTATTTTATCCGCCTAGAGAGCACTTTCGACTGGACTTCTATGCGCAACGGAGCGTGCATGGAGGGACACAAGGAGGCCGGACACATGGAAACGCCGCACGCTTTGGATACGCCGCTCGCTCAGTTGAACACGACCGAGATTATCAATGTTTGGGTGAGGTTGATAGGCGAGCCACCGCCGATTACAGCAGATAAATCCACCTTGGCCGCTGTTTTGAATGAATGCGTCGATGCAGATCTTGGAGGTAAGACATGACCATCTTTACACAGACACAGCGCGCGATCATCGAATTGGCTCTTGGGACCGACGACGGGATCGTGCCGCCGGACCCTGCCACCATCGGCGTTAGTGCCGGACTGTTCAAATCAGCCATCAATGCGCTCGCAAGCCGGGCTCTGATCAGTCCGATGAAGGGTAAGCTCGGGTGGCGGCTAAGTACCAAGGGTCGCAAAGCGATAGCGGAGGCCACGCCCTCTGCCAGCCCCATAGACGAAAAGCTTGTTAAAGCCCCCTCGAAGAAAGAACAGCTTGTCGAGCTTTTGACTGGTGACACACCCGTTGCTCTCTCTACATTGTGTCAAACTCTCGGCTGGCAAGCCCATTCGGTCAGGGCTGCCATCTCCGGCTTGCGCAAAGCAGGTTATGTCATTGAGCGAGAATTGGTAGAGGGGCATTCGACCTATCGGAGGATTGCTCAGACCTCAGAAGCTATGGACGACGTAAGATCTGAACCGTCGCTAGATGGTTCCACGGGTGATTCACATTCAGTGGAAACTGAGTAATGACGGAACCATCCTTATCCGGATCGTTAGATCACGATCCCACTTCCGACATCACTGCGTTAAATGCGCTCAACCTTGATGGCCTTCGCCAGCGATTTCAGGATGTTTATGGTCGCGCCCCAAGCAATCGCATGAGAGAGGTGCTGATGATCAAGGCCATTGCCTATCGCCTTCAAGAGAAGGCGCTGGGCGGCCTCAAGCCTTCAACCAAAAAGAGGCTCTTACGTCTTGCCGAGACCTTCCGCGAGACCGGTGAGTTGCCAATTGGTGATAGCCCGCAGGTCAAACCCGGCACCCGGTTCATGCGCGATTGGCAGGGCACACGCCACGAAGTCTGGTCG
>JAJFIN010000119.1 GCA_021774955.1 Alphaproteobacteria bacterium
GATCTCCTCTTCACTGCCACGCAAGCTTGGTCAGTTTCGAAATATTGCAACTACAGATTCAACCCGCTTCAACCGCGATTAGAGGATTCACCGCTCGGGGATTGCGCGCGATTGTGCGGCAGTCTCTTTGAGTAATTCTACCCATATCAAAAAAACCGCCAAAAGAGTATCAAAGATTAACCAGCTGAGCAGATACGCCGAGCTATATGCGTACACAGAATATGGCGAACCCACCGGCAAAGCTGAACTGCCGCGGGGACCGGATCGCGATTCATCATCCATCTAAACGACTAAGGAATATTCTAGATACGTTGTCCAAGAACAACATTGCAAAAAGAACCAACTGCCTATCCAAACACTCCGAGCAGGACACACATGACAACCGAGGGGTCTTTCGATGTAAACAGCCCACCTACAACTTGGGCAATATTGCTGTTGGCGGCATTTGCACCAGCGTCGGCTGTTTTGAGCCCGCTAATAGTCGGGGCGTATGTCACCGATCTTGAATTCTCAGCTCAACAAGCCGGTTATCTCATCGCTGCAGAATTGATCGGGGCAGCACTGTCGACGTTTTCCACTCTTTATTTGGTTGGGCGTGCCAACTGGCACAAAATTCTTCACATTTCGATTGCCATTATCGTTGTTGGGTATCTGATTTCAAGCGCAATTACGTCCTTCGAGATTTTGTTACCAATAAGGTTCACCTCTGGACTTGCACTTGGAACTGTCATGACAATGACAATTGTCGTTTGCGGTATGACCAAAGATCCAGAACGGGCATTCGGGTTCTGGTCATTAGGCCAGATCATTTTTGCAGTCGTAGGATTTGCGGTCTTCCCACATCTGTTCCCAGTTATTGGTGTCAAAGGTTTCTTTCTAGTGATGGCGGCGATCATGTCCGTCATACTGCTCCCGGTTCGTTTCATGCCAACGGCAGGAACTGAGCGGCACAAACAGGGTTTGAAGAGCGTATCTCCAAAAGCCAAAAAAATGGCGCCAATAGGATTACTGGCCGTGTTATTTTACTACACAGCAATCGGCAGTGTTTGGGCTTACGTAGAACGAATTGCCAATGCCGCCAATTTGCCACCTGAGTTCATCGGTTACACTTTGTCTGCAGCCTCTATTGTCGGCGTAATGGGCGCTGGGGCCGCGACCTGGCTTAGCACGCGCTTTGGCAGACTATTACCAGTCATTTTCGGATATGCGGTGATTGGATTGGGTATATTACTGATCTTTGGCCTACAGAGCGCGACGCTGTATGCAATATCTTCGCTGTTGTTCAAATTTGGCTGGTGGTTCGCAGCACCGTACTTGTTGGCCAATATGACCGGCCTGGATCCGTCTGGACGAATTGCCATACTGACAAATTTTTTCATCGCATGCGGCATGGGATTGGGACCGGCGGCGGCGGCCGCCATCTTGAGTTTAACGCAAGGAGAAAACGGTCAGCTCAATTTTAACCCGGTAGTTCTTTTCGGTGTGGTTTGTCTGACGATCTCTCTCCCTCTGCTTTACATCATAATTCGCGTCAACGCGGCTGAACAAGATCAGGCGTAGAGGGACCAAGGGAATCATACGATTGAAATCGTATTAACTTCAGTTCAATTGCTAGCTTGAACACAATCTTCAGAATCAACATTCCGCTTGCTCCCGCGATGGCGAAACGTCTCGACAATAGATTCAACCCGCCTCAGGCGGCGATCAAGATCAGCCATGGTTTTAGCGAAATCACTTTCGTCGTCGTCAAGCCACACACGGAAAGACCCGTGAACAACCGGCGCAATACCGCGTACGCGCAAAGCACCAACAGCGCCCGACGCCGACAGGCCTGCATCTTCTATGATCCAAGACAAGGAGCGCAAAAGCGCCCGTCTCATGGACAGCATGGCAATGGGATCACGACGCATCGCAAAGTAAATCGCACGGACGCCATCGCGATAATCGAGCAAGGCATCGAAGCGTCGCATAATCGCATCAAACAACCGGTCGCGCGGGGCTTCATCCGGATCTGGCTCGGCATCCTTGTCTTCCAAGGCCAGGAGATCAATGCGCTCCAGAAAAGCACCCAGCACATGTTCGCGTGTTGGATAAAGCCGATAGAGTTTAGCCAGCGGCACTTTGGCTTCGCTGGCAATCTCCGCCAGACTGAGCCCACGCCAACCCCGTTTCGCCGCCAGCGAAAGGGCCGCATCAACAATCTTGTCTTCTTGTTTTCTAGAGGTCGCGGCCATGACTCGTCCTTCAATTCACTCGACTCATCACCAGCCGAGAACACCTAATCGCGCAGCTCTTTCGATCGTTGGGTCGCAGCTTTGATTACGCGTCGCATCAGCGGTGCAAGCCCATCACTACCCATCAATATATCAAGACCGGCCGCCGTTGTCCCGCCAGGGCTTGTGACATTCTGGCGCAAGACGTTTGGCGGTTCATCTGATTGTGCGGCGAGTACGCCCGCGCCATGCACAGTGGCGACAGCAAGTTGATCGGCAAGCTCCGCTGGCAGGCCCGCTTCGCGCGCCGCCGAAGCCAAACATTCAATCATATAAAACACATAGGCCGGGCCGCTGCCCGAGACCGCTGTCACCGCATCGATCAAACCTTCGCGCTCGACCCAAACAACATCACCGACCGCTGAAAGAAGCGTGGTGCATAATGCCCTCTGTGTGTCTGATACGTGAGCATTAACCACTGCCGCCGTGATGCCAAGACCAATCGCTGCTGGCGTATTGGGCATTGCCCGGATGACCGGCGTTTCGGATCCCAGAATTTTTTCAAATCCCTCAATGGTCTTCCCGGCTGCTATAGAAATAAGGAGCGTTCGTGGCCCGACAATGCGTAGCTCTTTTAAAACGTCGCTCATAATCTGGGGTTTAACCGCTATGATCAAAACATCAAGCTGGTCTGCCTCCGCGGCAGCATTAAGGTTGATCTTGCCTTGATCTGCGAGCGATTGGATATGACCTGAGGGCAAAGGCTCAATGACCAATGGCGGTGCGGCCAGCACCTGCTTTGAAAGCCAGCCATCTAACATGGCTGTGCCCATCTTGCCGGCGCCAACAAGACCGAGTGTCGCAGTCACAGTGCCCGCTTCTGTTGTCGTTACATTATTCATTTACCCATGATAGCACCTCTGATCAAAATCAGGGTGCTTAAAACAAGGCTCTCGTGAAAATTTCTAAGCCGTTCCAACCGTATCGAACATCGCCGCTGAAACAGCTTCTTCCGCAGTTTTGCCCGCCCACAAAACGAACTGAAACGCGGGATAATATTGTTCGCAAGCCTGGATGGCATTTTGCAGCAAGGTCTCGCATTGACCGCGTGTCAACTCTGCGCCACCGACCAGTGGCAAAACCGTCCGGTAGACCAACAAACGATCCTCTGACCACAGATCAAAATGACCCAACCATTGCCGCTCATTGATCATCGCCAGGACTGCATAGATCTCAGCGGTTTTCTCCATGCCCACTTTGACATCAAACACGCAAGAGACATGGATTGATTCCAATTCCCCATGCCAAGTAACGGTCAATTGATAATCGCACCAGGAGCCGGTCATGGTCAGGCCCAATTCATCTTCATTGGGTCTTTGGGTCGACCATTCAAATCCATCTGCAAGGATTTCAAAGGCGTCAATTGGATTATATTCAAAAAACTCTGGTTGGCTTTGCAGCAGGTCCACGCCTTGTTCCTCTCATCGTGAGAAAGCCAGTCTGGCCGAAAGCGCCGCCTAAATTCATACGCTTCAATGACACACTCAATACACTGGAAAATTAGGCGGCAAGTTGGCGGTCTCTGAGATGGTTTGGCACGATGTCACCCCACCAGCCAAACCCAACGTCCAATTGAGCTTTACCGCGAAACATTGGATCACTCCGCTATCTCGGTCGGTCATCTCAGAGACCATCGCCAGAACCAACGGTGCCCAATGATTTGGCTTTGATCAAGCGACAAAAGCACTGTCAGATTTGAATCATGTGGACAAATGGCGCAATCGCGCAGGAACCTTAGGAGGAACCGTAGCACCAACTCTTGCCGGTCTATTTGGCATCAGAGTTTTCTGCCTTTTTATCGATCAATAGGGAGGCAATCGTGTCTTCCAGCCCAGCCAACCGCGCTTCCAGCGTTTCATTCTCCTCACGCGCGCGTACAGCCATAGCCATGACCGCATCAAACTCGTCGCGGGTGACCAATTCCATATCCTTGAGCAGGCGTTCCATTTGGTTTTTGACCACCGCATCAATCTCGTCGCGCACACCTTGAGCCGCCCCAGCTGCGCTGGTCAGCACCTTGGCAAAGTCGTCAAATATCCGGTTATTTGCTTGCATTACCGCTCACTCATTATGCCATTTCCTAACCCTGTCAGTATGGCCTCTCCTTGCCTCAGGGGCAACCAGGACCCGTTGACACAGGGTGGGCAAACCGACAGTCTCACGAGGTCTCAAACCCCCAGATCATGAGTAGAGATCATGGAAGCGCTTGTTATCCCCTTCCCCAATATTGACCCGATACTTTTCAAAATCGGCCCGGTGGCGATTCGCTGGTACGCGCTTTCTTATATTGCGGGGCTCATGCTCGGTTGGCGCTACGTCATCCGTCTTGCAGCAAACCAAACCTATTGGCCCAAAAAACCACCGATAACCAAATTAGAAATCGATGACTTGCTGTTTTGGGCCGCTATGGGGACCATCATTGGCGGTCGGTTGGGCTACCTCGCCTTCTACGGTATTCCTGAAAATGGCGATTGGTATTTCGAAAAACCCTTACGTCTGATCAACACACTGAATGGCGGCATGTCATTCCACGGCGGATTGTTGGGAGTCGTGACCGCCGTGATCTTGTTTACCCGGCGCAAATCCTTGAGCCTTTTTTCTGTGTCGGATTTGGTTGGTGCGGCAGCCCCTATTGGATTGTTTTTCGGCCGCCTAGCAAATTTCTTCAACGGAGAACTTTGGGGCAAAGCAACGACCGTCCCATGGGCCATGATCTTTCCCCATTCAGACGGACAACCCCGCCATCCAAGTCAACTTTACGAAGCCACTCTGGAAGGTGCGGTATTATTTGTCCTCATCTATTTTTTAATCACCCGTGCTAAGGCATTGTCGCGACCGGGTTTTATCGCCGGCGTCTTTTTTGCCGGCTACGGCGTATCGCGTTTTCTGGTTGAGTTTGTCCGCGATTCGCCATCCCACCCCATGGGGCCAGATCATTGGTTGACGACCGGCATGTTGCTCTCACTGCCCATGGTTCTATTTGGCGCGTTCTTAATCTACCGCGCCTTCAACCAGCCCCCCTTGTCAGCAAAGGCCGCCCCCAACAAATCCTAATGTCTTATGATTGTTTAGAAGACGAGATCAAAGCTCTCATTCGCACGCGTGGTCCGATACCCGTGTCGGCTTTTATGGACATGGCCTTGTCGCACCCAAAGTTTGGTTATTATGCCACCCGCGATCCGTTGGGGGCCGAAGGCGATTTCATTACCGCTCCAGAAGTCAGCCAGATGTTCGGTGAATTGATCGGGCTGTGGGTTGTCCAAGTTTGGATCGACATGGACGCGCCCGACCAAATTCATCTTGTTGAACTCGGTCCCGGTCGCGGCACATTGATGGCCGATGCCCAACGCGCGATCAAACAAGCAGCTCCCAAGCTCTGGCAAAATCTGGGAACTCATCTGGTTGAGACCAGCCCGACGCTCACTGCCTGCCAGCAACAGAACCTCGAAGGTAAAACCGCTCACCCGGTCACATGGCACACAGATTCGTCAGGACTACCAAAAGAGCCGGCAATTTTTATCGCCAACGAATTTTTCGATGCCCTGCCCATTCAGCAATTTATCAGAGCAGACGATGGTTGGCGCCAGCGCGAAGTGAGTTTAATCGACGACGAGCTCACATTCACTCACGCTAACGAGCGCACCACCGATACCCCCCCCATGGTGATTCCCAACCAAGAACCCGAGGGCGGATCAGTGCTTGAGCATTGCCCTTCTGCCATCACAATGATGGAAACAATTGCTGACCATATTGCCGATCACACTGGAGCAGCGCTTATCATCGACTATGGCCATCAAGGCGGCTTCGGCGACACGCTTCAGGCCGTACGCAATCACAAATTTCATCCGGTGTTGAACGATCCCGGCGAAGCGGACTTAACCGCTCATGTCAATTTTTCTGCGCTCGCACAAGCAGTGGGAAGCGCGGGAGCCAAAACCACATCGATCCAGACTCAAGGCATCTTTCTAAAAGCCTTAGGAATTGAAGCCCGCGCGAACAGCTTGTGTGCTCAAGCCAATGATGCCCAAAAGAAAGCCGTGGAACAGGCGTTAAACCGTCTTGTTCATCCTCAAGAAATGGGTCATTTGTTCAAGGTCCTGGCCTGCTACGGCACAGACCAACCCGTGCCACCCGGATTTGACGCATAGGAAAAGCATGACTGTTACCGGCCATCTCAGCAGTAGATTGAATGCCCTACCGGGACTGCGCCACGCTTTTCTGGGCCGTAAGGGCGGAACATCCAACGGCATTTATGCCTCATTGAATTGCGGCTTGGGCTCAGATGATGCACCGCAAGCCGTGGCCGAGAATCGCGCACTTGCCGCCCGCCATCTTGAGATACCACCGGATCATCTTCTGACGCTTTTTCAAATTCATTCGCCCGAGGTCATTTTTGTTGAGACGCCTTGGACAAAAGACAAAGCCCACCAAGCCGACGCCATGGTGACAAAAACGCCAGGCATCGCCTTGGGGATTTTGGCCGCCGATTGCGCGCCAGTTCTTTTTGCCGATCCGAAAGCGCAAATTATTGGTGCCGCTCATTCAGGTTGGCAAGGCGCTCTCAAAGGCGTGCTCGAAGCGACCCTCGATATGATGGAGAGCCAAGGTGCCGACCGCGCCAACATCAGCGCTGCCATCGGACCATGCATCAGCCGAAAAAATTATGAAGTCGGACCTGAATTTGTTGCGCGCTTTACCGAAGTAGACACAGACAATGATCGGTTTTTCTTAGCCTCACAAAAGCAGGATCACCAAATGTTTGATCTTCCCGCTTACGCCGCACAAAGACTAGCCCATGCAGGCGTAACCGAAATCGATCTCTTAGATTTGTGCACCTATGAAAACGAGTTCGAATTTTTCAGCTACCGACGCTGCACCCATCGGCAAGAAGGTGATTATGGTCGCAACCTTTCAGCAATTGTTTTGGAAGGTGAGGGATGAGAAAAAGTTCTTACAAATTTCTCCCTGTATTAGTCCTGTGCTTCTTCTTGGCTGCCTGTGGAGACACACCATTTCTTTCCGGGCTGACCAGCCCCTATCAGCCCGCCAACAAAGGGGCGACCGACCTCTACCGCATGGCGTTGCCTAACCACATTGTCGTGCGGCCCGTAGCCGGCTTGCCCCAACCAGACCAAAAAAAGCTCGCTCAGTCTATTGCCGACCAACTTGTCACCGCAGAGCTTATCGCCACAACGACGGCCCCCAATCAACGCACTTCGATCCTGTTTGGCAAAGTCGCAAACGCTGATACGTTTTCAGACGGTGTCATTGCCATCGCCTGGACGTTACGTGATCCCTACGGCATGGATCAGTCCTTGTTCTCTATCACCGCAACATTGGTACAAGCAGAAGATCCCGACCTGTTTCTGTCTGAACAGACAATGGAAAACATTGCCCTTCAAACGGCCCAAAACGTCTTGGGGCGGAGGATGGACGCAGAGCAGGCTTTGGCTTTGGCTTTGGCTTTGGCTTCAGCGCCAAACCCGCAACCTACCCAGTCTGATGCGTCAATAGCGCCACCGACCGGCAAACTCACACCGCGTGACATTCCCAAGCCGGTAGCACGCTCAAATGTTCCAAATCTCTATGTCATGCCGGCACTGGGAGCCCCGGGCGACGGCAGCATCTCCTTGTCGACGGCCTTGAAGCAAACCCACTC
>JAJFIN010000120.1 GCA_021774955.1 Alphaproteobacteria bacterium
GGTCTGGGGCAGTTTGCGGTCGAGAATACGTGAGGCGACGAGCGTGCGCAAAATTTCCGCCGTGCCGCCGCCAATGGTAAACATGCGTGCGTCGCGGACAATGCGCTCAATCGGATTGTTGCGCGAATAACCCGCCGCGCCAAAAACTTGAAGCGCCGCGTTTGTCACCTTGATCGCCATTTCAGAGGTGAAGATTTTGGCTTGCGCCGCCTCAAGGCTATCGGGGAATGTGCCGGGCACATCGGTCGCCGCGGCATATAACAGCCCGCGCGCCGCCGCAATCTGGATCGACATATCAGCCAAGCTCCATTGCAGGCCTTGGAACTCACAGATCGGCCGGCCAAATTGCTCCCGGTCCTGACTATATTGCAAAGCCAATTCGTAAGCGCCTTGCGCCAGACCGAGCGCCACCGTGCCCGCGCCAACACGCTGGCCGTTATAAGCGGTCATCAGATCGGCAAAGCCTTTTTTAAGACCCCGCGGTGGCATAACCAAAGCCGAGGCTGGCACGGACATATCCTCAAAAATGATTTCGCGCTCCGGTATCCCGCGCAGACCCATGGTTGGTTCGCGCGCCCCGATAACCAAACCCTCGGTTTCATCGCGAATGGCGATAAACCCGCCAATGCCCTGCTCTTCTCCCGCCTCGTCAAAGACGCGGGCAAAAATCAAATGAAACCGCGACACGCCGCCGCCGGTGATCCAATGTTTTTTGCCGTTTAACACATAGCCATTGCCGCTTCTGTCGGCCCGCGTGGTCAGCTGCGTCGCCGCGCTCCCCGCGCCCGGTTCGGTGATACAGATCGCCGGTTTGTCGCCGTCGAGCACAAAGTCTGCGGCCAGTTTTTTCTGCTCGTCAGAGCCATAGGCCATGACCGCGCCAATCGCGCCCATATTGGCTTCAACCGCAATGCGCCCGGTCACCCCGCACACCCGCGCGATCTCCTCAATCACCAACACGACATCGCGATAGGTATGGCCGCCACCGCCATATTCCTTCGGGATGGTCATGCCCATGAAGCCCGCATCCTTCAGGGCACGGACATTATCCCACGGATATTCTTCGCTCGCATCCACCGCCGCCGCGTGTGGCGCAATCGCCGACACTGCCAAGTCGCGGGCGCGCTGTTGGAGGGCTCGTTGGGCGTCGCTTAATGGGAACATGCGATTGTCCTGCTCGGGGTTGAGGTTTTTGTGCGGATCGACATTAAGCTGCCCGCCCTTCGAGACGCTCGCAAGAGCTCGCTCCTCAGGACGACGTTTCCTTTATACGTTACACTGAGGAGGGCGCCCTTAGCGCCCGTCTCGAAGTGCCAAGCGATCAACACGAAAACCTCCAAGGTTAAAATTTAAGCAACGTGCTCACGCGCCGCATCGAGCGTCAGATTAAAAATGCCGCGCTGGGCATTCGAGCCGCCAATGCGGTAGATCTGATCGCGCACCGGTTCAATCTCTTCAATCACTTTTTCAAATTCGCCGCGGCGGAAAGCAATCATGCCCAAGCATAGCTTGCGGCCAATCTTTTCGATGATCGCACTATTGGTGCTTTTCTCGCCCTCGACATAGGCATGCTGGCTTTCTAAAAACCGTCGCAATTTCTTTTCACCGCCAGCAGAGATCAACGTCATCGCCAGATGAATATCGGCAAAAGCAAAGGCATGGTCGTTGATGTGATCGACCCACAGCCCAACCAACTGGTCCCAACGATCCCCAACCTCAATGCCTTTCAGCTCAAGCCGCCACAACAGCGACGTGCAATCGTTCAGCCGCGTCACCATATCCTTATCGCAATCGGAGATATGCTCATCGAATATCTTCAGTACACGGTCGAATTGTCCGCTCTCCATCAGCGGCAGACACAGGTGCCACCACAAATGCCCGCGCAACCACACGGCCTCATCCCAATCGGAACAGGTCTCTTCAAGCCAGGCAATATTGTCGTCAATCCGGTCTTCCATCTGCAACACATGAGCAACGCCGTGCACCGCCCAGCAATCGCGCGGCTCGATTTTGACCGCCTCGCGGCCCATGTCTTCGGCCTCGCGATAATCGCCCGCTTCTTCCAGCCCAAACGAACCCATGCCGAGCAAGAACCCATAATAAGGCAAGCTCTTGTCCCATTTCGGCAGAATGTTCAGGACCGATTGGCGCATACGCTTGGTCTCGCCCACCAGGTAATAGGATTCATGCGCGCATTTCGCTGCCATCATGTCGTGGGGATAATCGACCAGGATCGCATCCCACATCATGCCCGCTTTGCAGATCTCGCCCGACGCCGCGGTCTCAAAAGCATCGATATGCGCCTGCTCGCGCGACGACACCCGCGAGCGCCGCGCCTTGGCCGCGCGCAATTCCAGATTGACCCGCGGGTGAACCGAACTGGCCCCGCCAAACAGCCGCAGGCAACCGGTCAGGCAATAACCCATAGCAAAATCAGGATCGACTTCCGCCGCGCTCAGAAGGTGGCCGACCGGCTCGCCGCTGAACACCATGTAGTCGTCCATGGCCGAGTTGAACGCCGCCACCGTCTCTGGCAGCGCTGCCGTAAACGCCATCCCCGTTTTATCGATCGCCATGGTCCACCTTCTTCCTGATTGCGAGTCGGCTGCAACCTATCACCCCAAAGACCAGGATTCTCGTCTTTTGTGAATAATTTTGATGCGTAATTGGGGGGATTTCCCGAACAAAGGAACGGGAGTTGGGAGGAATGAATTCACATCTGTCTGATCGTTCCGGGAGTTAGATAGTGTCGTATTGCCCTCAATTTGACTCCCGGCGCTGGGGAAGTCGATGGGGTCTGTATCCATCAACCTTCCCAAATTGTGCATACTCTGCATCAAAGGAGTCTTCCTCACTAGACCACACTGAGCAACAAATGGTGCACTTGCTAATGGAATCTAGCTCTACTTTTCTAGGGCTGCAGTTGGCTATCCAACTCTTTCCACAACCTCTTTGCCTTTGCCCTGACGAATTCTGGGCAATCTTCCTCTTCCAACAATTTCCCCGTGTGCCATCTCAAACACATAAACATTTCAGTAACAGCGCCACGAGATTCAATACAGTCATGCAGCGAAACGCCATACTGCGCCAAAGGAGTCATTTTGAGCATATCAGCCAACTCAAGGGCCTCACGATGATGTTCGAAACCGTCCGTTGATTTCATATCTAAAATCCAAGAATACTTGTGTGAGAATGAATGCTTATGCCACCAGGCGGAACAACCATTCCAATCAACGACGTCCGACCTTATTTAATACGACGATACCAAATTACGGATATAGTATATCATACAATTCCCGTCGTAATCGTATCGCCTTTGCTTTAATAAAATCAGGAATTTCATCTTCTTTAAGCAGCTCGTCGATATGCCAAATCAGTGCATCCACTATCTCACCACCAGTCCTACCTGCTTTCTTAGATTCACTTAATCTATTACCATACTCTCGCAGAGGTGTAATACTCAGTATAGATATCAATTCATCGACGTCACGATAAAGTTGGTGTATATGTTGAAAAGGCGAGAGGCCATCATATCTCGATCATACTCCAGCGTTATCCTGAGGAGGATGTGCAACATCCGTCTCGAAGGATCGAAGTTTCATGTCCGCCATGCCTCCTTCGAGACACTCGCTTACGCTCGTTCCTCAGGATAACGAATGAGTGAGACGTGCCGTTCAATAGTAAAAAGGAGCCGCAGTCCTTAAAATTCATGGCGAAGAGATTGGCGGCATCGTCGGTCGCGGTTTTTAGGTTTTCGAGAAACAATCTTCTAAAAACTATTTTTTAAGGGCTACGACCCTGAGGGATCTCTTTTTTGCAAATACCTCTTTTCTCACTTGACAAGAGTTATCATATTTGATAACTTTGTGCATGACATGGAAGGTTACGTTTTATAGCGAGAAGGTCGAAAAAGAGGCCTTGGATTTACCGCCAAGCATCCTTGCCAGCTTTTTGCGTATTACGGAACTTATCGAGGAGTTCGGCCCCGATCTTGGGAGGCCGCACACCGCGCCGCTTGGTCAAAGTCTTTTTGAAATCCGCGCCAAAGGCAAAGAGGGCATAGCCCGTTCGGTGTTTTGCACGGTGAAAGGTCAGGAAATTGTCATTCTGATGACCGTGATTAAGAAACAAAACAAAATTCCGAAGCGCCAGATGGCAACGGCGCAAAAACGAATGAAGGAGATACAGCAATGAGTAAACGACCAACCATAGAAGGCTTTCGCAACAAGGCTTTAAAAAATCCACAGGTGAAGGCTGAATATGAAAGCCTGTCATCGGCTTTCGACATGAAACGCCAGATGATCGCCTTGCGTAAAAAAGCGGGGGTGACACAAGAACAAATGGCCAAGATGCTCGGGACCGCCAAAAGCAATATTTCTCGGTTGGAAAGCGTGAGTTCCGAAATCTCGCCGCGATTGGCCACAGTCGAGGACTACGCTCGCGTTTTGGGTTATTCCATCAAAGTTGAATTCAAACCCGATCAAAAGGCGAGCTAAGGGGCTTCCAAAGGGCAAAAAGGATCTATTAAAAAAGGGAACAAAATATAAAATAGAAAGGGAGTCATAGTCCCTAAAATTCATGGCGAAGGGATTGGCGACATCATTGGTCGCAGCTTTTAGGTTTTCGAAAAACAATCTTTCTAAAGACTATTATTTAAGGGCTACGACCCCTTTTCCTATTAGTTTTCGAGAAACAATCTTTCTAAAGACTATTTTTAAGGGCTCTGACCCCTTTTTTACTCGACCCCTTTTTTACTCCTCGACACTCGCCTTCTCAACCACCCGAAGGGCTACCATGGTTGAGAAGGCGAGAGGCCACCCTATCTCGATCATACGCTGGTGTTATCCTGAGGAGGATGTGCAACAACCATCTCGAAAGCCTGCCCTCGGCTTGATCGGGGGGATCGAAGTTTCATGTCCGCCATGCCTCCTTCGAGACGCTCGCTTACGCTCGTTCCTCAGGATAACGAATGAGTGAGACGTGCCGTTCAATCATGGGTCAATGGGGTCACGCCCGGTGCGTTAACAAGGCTCTTTCCTCTCTGCTTGAAATCACGCACAGTCGGGGGCGACCCTTCGCCTCAGGTTCCCTTTTAACGCAAGAAGCGACACACCGAACGCCCATGGAAGCCGCAACTTTCTTCATACAACTGGCCGGCATTCTCATCGCCGCGCGCATCGCCGCCGAGATGGCGACGCGATTCGGTGCGCCGTCGGTTATCGGCGAACTGGCGGCGGGCGTCCTATTGGGGCCCAGTGTCCTGGGCTGGATTGAACCAACTGAGGTTATTCGGCTGCTGGCCGAGATCGGCGTCATCTTGCTCTTGTTCGAGGTCGGTCTCGAGACCGACCTCGGCCGCCTTACCAAATCCGGCGGCCGCTCTGTCGCTGTCGCGCTGGGCGGTTTCGTCATCCCCTTCGCGATGGGCTATGGCGTCAGCCGCTTCTTCTTCGGATTTGATACGTTGCTGGCGCTTTTTGTGGGCGGCACGCTGACTGCCACCAGTATCGGCGTCACCGTCCGAATTCTCCGCGATGTCAGCCGGCAAGACAGCCGGGAAGGTCAGATCGTCTTGGGTGCTGCGGTCATCGACGACGTATTAGGCGTCTTGCTCCTCGCTTTACTCTATGAATTTTCACAGACGGGCGATCTCAGTGCCGTGAATTTCGCGCGGCTTGCGCTCTTCATCGGTCTGTTTTTCGCTATCGCCCCTTTGGTGGCAAAGTTCACCGCCACGCTCATCGGCCACTATCATCGCGTAAGCCAGATGCCCGGTTTGGTCGCGACTATGATCGTTTCACTGGTGCTGGTGTTGGCTTGGCTTGCGCATATCGTCGGCGCCCCGGAGCTCTTGGGCGGCTTTGCTGCGGGTCTCGCTCTGTCACGGCGGTTCTTCCTGCCTTTCGGTGTCTCGCTTGCCCAAAATCATCAGCTTGCAGATGAAATAGACCGGGACATGAAGCCGATTGTGCAGCTGTTCACGCCCATCTTTTTCGTCACCGTTGGCCTATCGCTCGATCTGCGCGAGGTGGAATGGACGTCTGCCTTCATTTGGTTGTTTTCTCTGTCGGTGGGTTTCGTTGCCATCGCGGGTAAGATTGCCGGCGGCTATTTGCTCGTACGCGAACATTGGCTGATGCGCAGCGCGGTTGGCATGGCCATGGTTCCGCGGGGCGAAGTCGGTCTTATTTTTGCCGAGCTTGGCCGTTCTGCCGGCATTTTCGGCGGCCAGACCTATGCAGCGATGGTGCTGGTCATCGCCTATACGACCTTGTTCTCGCCGTTCTGGATCAAATTGTTCTACCGATTGTTCGGCACACGGCCAGCGCTCGTCGAAGCGCAGGGGGCCATCGACGGAAAAGGCGGATAGCGAATAAAGAAAAAAGGGGTCAGAGAAAAAAGGGGTCAGAGTCCTTAAAATTCTCAACGCCACCCCTCTCGCCTTCTCAACCACCCGAAGGGCTACCATGGTTGAGAAGGCGAGAGGCCACCATATTCTATGTCTACTTGGCGTGATTCACTTCATGATTGAATGACACGTCATACTCCGGCGTTATCCTGAGGAGGATGTGCAACATCCGTCTCGAAGGATAGAAGGGTTCATCACCGCCATGCCTCCTTCGAGACACTCGCTTACGCTCGTTCCTCAGGATAACGAATGAGTGAGGCGTGCCGTTCAATAGTAAAAAGGCAGCAACCCTTAAAATTCACGGCGAAGGGATTGGCGGCATCGTGGTCGCGGTTTTTAGGTTTTCGTGAAACAATCTTTCTAAAGACTATTCCTAAAGGGCTACGACCCCTTTTTTAATCGAAGTTTCATGTCCGCCATGCCTCCTTCGAGACGCTCGCTTACGCTCGTTCCTCAGGATAACGAATGAGTGAGACGTGCCGTTCAATCAGAAGCTGTCAGCTGTCATTTCCAGTCGAACGCCAGGGCCGTCAAGAAAAAGAAGTCAAATCTTCTCCAACGCCGCCATGCCGCGCTTCACCGCCGGGCGCTCGGCGATGCGGTGCAACCAATCCACGGTCCTTGGTTTTCCATCCAGGATTGGAAAATCAGAATTCAATCCATAGCGCAGCCATGGGTAATGCATGATATCAGCGATTGAATAGTCGCCGACGAGATAGGCGCGCCCATCGGCGAGCGCGCGCTCAAGCGCACCGGACAATCGTATGGCTTCATTGAAGAAGATGTCGAGCATGCCGGGGTTTTTCTGATCGCCTTGGGCTCTCATTTGCGCGCTTAAGCGCCCGAGTGTTGGGCCTATGTGGGCCGCCTGGAAAAACGACCATTGAAGGGCTTGGTGGCGGGCGAGTTTATCTTTAGGCAGAATAATATTTTCAAGGTCATATTCCTCTCCCAAGTAATGCAAAATAGCACCCGATTCCCAAATGAGGGCGCCGGTCTTGTCATCCTCGATCACCGGCACTTTGTTGTTGGGGCTCAGCTCAAGAAACCAATCTTGAAATTGTTCTTTCTCGGGCATATTGACCCGACGTTGTTCATAGTCGCAGCCCAATTCTTCCAGCGCGATGGTTACTTTCTTGGTATTGGGTGAGCCTGCGGTGTAGAGTTTAATCATAACTTAGTCTCCTCAAGGTGGAGACCTTTACGAGGATCGGCAGACACTTCGAGACGGGCCTGTCGGCCCTCCTCAGTGTGACGTACAAAGAGAACGTCGTCCTGAGGAGCGAGCACTTGCGAGCATCTCGAAGGGCGGGCAGCTTAATGTCGATCCGTGCAAAGGTTTCTGTGTTGAAGACAACATATGCATATTTGCGCAAATATGCAAGCATAATCATTTGGAACGCGCGAGCCCTTACACGGCCTCGCGTTGGCAGACTTCAAGAGTGTCGGCCATGGCCCGCAAGGTGGCGGCTAAGGCATCGACATCCAAATTGTACAGGACCCTGCGACCGTCGCGGTGCGAATGAAGAATGCCCGCTTCTTTTAAAATCTTGAGATGACGCGAGACACCGGAAAAATCGATGCCGCAACAATCGGTAATCTCGCTCACGGTTGCCGGGCGGGTGCGCATAGCAAGCGTCGCGACAATAGAGATGCGCACGGGATCACACAGCGCCTTTAAAAAATCAGGGCGCATCGTATCGGCAAGCGCCTCAACGCAAGCCTCAGGGAGAGCAACAGATTTCGTCATGAGGTCTTATACCATTATTTGCACGATTGCGCAAATTTCATTACCAGGATCAGAATATGTATCGCTGCTGCTTGCCCCACGAAGAAAGGAGGTCGTAGTCCTTAAAATTCTCAGCGCCACTCCTCTCGCCTTCTCAACCACCCGAAGGGTTACCATGGTTGAGAAGGCGAGAGGCCATCATATCTCGATCATACGCCGGCGTTATCCTGAGGAGGATGTGCAACATCCGTCTCGAAGGATCGAAGTTTCATGTCCGCCATGCCTCCTTCGAGACACTCGCTTACGCTCGTTCCTCAGGATAACGAATGAGTGAGACGTGCCGTTCAATAGTAAAAAGGCGGCAGTCCTTAAAATCCTCAGGACACGTTCTCTATCACAAACGCCCCCCGTGCCAGGGATTTCACCGTCTCGATATATTTCTCCTGCGACCAGCCACAGGTGATCGTCAATTGTTCCCAATTGCGCACCGCCAGCAGGGTCCACAAAATATCCGTCGCCTGATCCGGAGAATAAGTGGACGACAACATATTGTCGCTGTTTAGTGCACGGATCGCCGCTTCGCAGCCTTCGCGCATATCCTCCATGCGTTGGCCCCACGCTTTGGCCGCCGCGTCATCAGTATCGCTCATCGCGATCAGCGCTTTAGCCATGCCGTAGATTTCGGGGATATAAGTGCCCCAAGCGGTGATGAAGGCATCAAGACGCTCGGTGCCGGTCTGCGCCGAACGACTGGGCGCCAAGCGCTCGTCGCTGCCCCTCACCTCATCAATATAATGGGTCGTGGCGATCAGAAGCTCTGCCCGTGTGCTGAAATGGAGATAGAGCGCCTGGCGGGTGATGCCTGCGCGCTTGGCGATATCGGTCATGCGCACGCCCCGGCCCTGGCTCTTTTCCAGGAGACGCCAGGCGGCCTTCAAAATTCTTTCACGAGTTTCCGGATTATCACTTGACATGGTGTCAAGTACCACCTATCTACCCCTCTGTCAATTGACACAGTGTCAAGTAATAAATGGCTAAATACTGGGAATTAGAAACATGAACATCATCATATTTGGCGCGACCGGGACAGTCGGTCGCCATTTGGTCGAGCAGGCCCTGACCCAAAACCATCAGGTCACAGCGTTTGCCCGCAAGCCCTCAGCTCTAAAAGTCAAACATCAAAACCTCACCGCTTATGCCGGCGATGTCTTTGATCGAAGCGCCGTCTCAAAAGCCGTTGAGGGTCACGATGCGGTCTTGATCGCGCTCGGTGCCGGACGCAAAGGAACGGTCCGCGCTACCGGCACCAAGCATGTCGTTGAGGCCATGGCCCATCACGGCATTCGCCGCCTGGTTTGCCAAACGACACTCGGCGCTGGCGACAGCCACGCTACGCTGACGTTTTTCTGGAAACACATCATGTTCGGCCTATTGCTGAAACCAGCCTTTGCCGATCACGAGATGCAGGAAAAGATCATCATGCAGACCGCGCTTGATTGGATCATTGTCCGCCCCGCCGCGTTCACGGACGGGCCGCTCACCGGTGCCTACAAACACGGGTTTCCATCGACCAAGAAAAACCTCCAGCTCAAAATTTCGCGCGCCGATGTCGCCAATTTTGTGCTGCAGCAATTGTCAGACGACACCTACCTGCATCAAACACCCGGTCTTTCCTACTAACGACATTTCAACACCTCACGATACGGAGTAATAAAATGACCTCTTCCATAGTATTGATCCTGTGCGCGACCGCAGTCATCACCACCAGCCTGACCTCAGGTCTGTTCCTGACATTTTCTGACTTTCTCATGCGCTCATTCAAATTGTCGGAAACCTCTGCCGGCATCGAAGTGATGCAGGTCCTGAATCGGGAAATCTGGAAGTCCCAGACCATGGTCCTACTGTGGGGCAATCTCGTACTGACCGTCAGCCTCGCCGCATATGCTTATGTTTTTGATGCCGGCCCGGCGTCAAACATGATCATCATCGGTGCCGCCCTCTATGTCTTCGGCGCCTTCTTCCTATCGTTTTCGCGCAATGTCCCGATGAACCATCGTCTCGATACGTTCGACTATGCCAGTGCCGACGGTGCCAGCTATTGGCACGACACCTACGTTCCA
>JAJFIN010000013.1 GCA_021774955.1 Alphaproteobacteria bacterium
CGCACCGGGCACAACCTCATGCAAGAAGACGACATCGCCCTGCCATTCTTTTACTTTCATGGTGACATTCGACAGATGATCGAGCTTCGAGGCGAGCGCGGTGAGTTCGTGATAATGGGTGGCAAAGAGAGAGCGGCAGGCATTGACCTCGTGCAGATGTTCAACCGTTGCCCAAGCAATCGACAGACCGTCAAAGGTTGCCGTACCACGACCGATCTCATCTAAAATGACCAAAGATTTAGGCGTGGCTTGATTGAGGATCGCCGCCGTCTCGACCATCTCGACCATGAAAGTTGAGCGCCCGCGGGCCAGGTCATCGGCCGCGCCAACCCGGCTAAAGAGACGATCGACAATGCCAATGTGAGCCCGGGTCGCGGGCACGTAGGACCCCATCTGTGCGAGGATCGCGATTAAAGCGTTTTGACGCAGAAAGGTTGATTTACCGGCCATGTTGGGACCGGTGACAAGCCACAAACGCCGGGCCTCCGGATCATTGTCGGCTGAAGATAAGCGGCAATCATTGGCGACAAAGGCCCCCTCGCCGCTTCTGGCCAAAGCCTGTTCGACAACGGGATGACGGCCGCCTTCAATCTCAAAGGATTGATCCTCATCCACTTGCGGGCGGCACCACCGGGCTTGCTCGGCCAGCTGCGCCAGCGCGGCAGAGACGTCAAAGACCGCCAGCGCCTGGGCGGTATCGGTCAAGGCGACAGCGCTTTCCTTGACCGCACTCAAGAGGCGTTCAAAGATCTCCACTTCCAAAGCAATCGCGCGGCCTGAGGCATTGGTGATCTTGCTCGCCAGTTCGCTCAATTCCGTGGTGGTGAAGCGCACCGCATTGGCCAAGGTCTGGCGATGAATGAAGGTCTCGCTCAAGGGGCCTTTGAGAAGCTTGTCGCCATGGGCCGCTGTCACATCAATGAAATAACCCAGAACATTATTGTGTTTGATTTTGAGCGAGGATATCTCGCTTTGTTTTTGATAGTCTCTTTGGAGCCCGGCAATGACCTGACGGCTTTCATCCCGCAGCGTGCGGATGTCATCAAGGTCTGCATTATAGCCTGGGGCAATAAAGCCGCCGTCGCGGATTAACAACGGCAGATCTTTTGCCAATGCCGCAGTCAATTCGCGCCCGAGAGCGCACAAAGCCTCATCCTGATCGCCAAGCTCGGACAGGCTTTGGGCTAATTCTTCAGCCAGATCCACCAGAGGGCGCTCGACTTTTCGCACCGCTTCCGCCGTCTCAGCCGCACGCGCCAAACCGGCGCAAATGGCCGCCAAGTCGCGCGGGCCGCCGCGCCCAACCGTCAACCGTGACAAGGCGCGGGCAATATCCGGGGCTGTTTTTAACAGGTCACGCAGATCATTGCGCAGGGTGCGCTCTTCAATAAACAAAGAGACCGCATCCAAGCGTCGATTGATGGCGGTCGGATCACAAAGCGGTCCCGACAGGCGGCCCGCCAATTCACGCGCACCCGCGCTGGTGATGGTTTGATCAATGACCGAAAGCAGACTCCCTTGTTTTGAACCCGTTTGTGTACGGATGAGCTCAAGGCTTGACCGGGTTGGCGCGTCGATGGCCATCAGGGCATTGGCGCCGGTGCTTTTCATCGGCTTTAAGAGCGGTGTATTGCCTTTTTGTGTTAGCTCAACATAATCGATGAGGGCGCCCCCGGCAGCCAATTCACTTCTGGTGAAGGTGCCAAACCCTTCCAAAGTGCCCACATTGAAGGCCGCCATTAATCGCGCCTGACCGCTGGTGCTGTTAAACTTCACCGAGGGTAACGGCGTGACGGTGCTGTTGCTCGACCTTAAAGCCTCGTCGAGCGGGCCGGAGCCCAACAGCCGATCAGATACCAGAACTTCTCCGGGCATCAGGCGGGCAAGGTCTGCGCCTAACTGGGCTAAGCTCGTTTCGCTACAGAAAAAATCCCCCGTCGACATATCGAGCCAGGCAATCGCCCATTGGGCGTCCTCATCGCGACCGCCGGAAGCTGCCAAGGCCAAAAGAAAATTATGAGCCCGAGCGTCAAGCAAGGTGTCTTCGGTGAGTGTGCCGGGTGTGACGAGGCGCACCACTTCGCGGGCGACAACCGATTTCGCACCGCGCTTCTTGGCCTCAGCCGGGTCTTCAACTTGCTCGCAGACGGCGACCTTGAACCCTTGGCGAATGAGCCGCTCTAAATAAGCATCAGCGGCATGGACCGGCACACCGCACATGGCAATGTCATCGCCTAAATGTTTGCCGCGTTTGGTCAGCGCAATATCAAGCGCCGAGGATGCCTCAACCGCATCATCAAAAAAAAGCTCATAGAAATCACCCATGCGATAAAACAGGAGGTAACCGGGATGGACTTCTTTGATTTTCAAATACTGCGCCATCATCGGCGTTGGCGCTGAGGATTTGACCTGCTCAGGCTTCTGATCTGCCTTTTTATCTTCTGTGGTATTTGAACTTGGAATGGTCATAAATGGCGCGATGTTTAAAGACCGTATTACCCTGCAAGGGGCTAGACCTCCCATGGTAGAAGGCCCGCCGTCAATGGCCCGCCCGTATTTTTTGCTGGCCCTTTCCATGACTTTGGTCGGCCTGACAGTGGCGCTGGCTAAAACCCTAGCGTCCGAACTGCCGGTTTTTGTTGTCGGCTTTTTACGCTGCGCCATTGCCGCCCTTGCGCTCGTTCCTTTTGCTGCCAAGCAGGGGCTCATTTCTAAACGCCCCACGAAAGCAGATCTTGTGCCGATTGTAGGGCAAGGCATCTTTGGGGTGTTTCTATTCACAGCCTTTTTATTTTATGGCGTCCAGCGAACGAATGCGCTCAGCGCCGGCATTATCAGCAGCTTGTTGCCGATTGTTGTCGCGGTGCTGTCGTTCCTCTGGCTCAAAGAACCGATGAACCGGTTTCGCATTGTCGGTATTGGTTTTGCCATGGCGGGGGTTCTCGCCCTCAACGTCAGCGCATCGGACAATTCGGGCACGACCAACACGATCGGTAATATATTGGTCTTTCTGGCTATTTTAAGCGAGGGCGTTTACGTGATTTACGCCAAGCGGTCAGCGACGCGGCTGCCGGGTGCGCTGACGGCTTTCTATGTGAACCTGGTCGGCCTGTTCTGTTTCTTACCGTTTGCGCTGCCCATATTTTTTGCGTTTGACTGGACCGGTGTTGCGATTAGCATTTGGG
>JAJFIN010000121.1 GCA_021774955.1 Alphaproteobacteria bacterium
CCGCTTTATACCGCCCTATCTAGAAGCATGCGCATATATAGATGGAAAAAAGGCACCCAATATCGCAGTACGCCGTCTCAGTAAGGTCTGGTTAGGTCAATCATCGCTTTTGTCTTGATATTGCGCTGTGTAACTAGGCGGCGCTTGCCAAGGTTTCGCCTTCGCGTCTGAGAGAAACCAGATAAGTTCTCTGCAAGGCTTTCGGGTCAAGGCGAACCAAAGAATTATCAATTGAGGCGGTTGTCCCTAGTCCAAGTCCGATACCCCCGCGAACCTGTCCATCGGCTATGAGCGATAAAAGCTCATAGGAGCTTCGGATGGCACTAATACGTTCTGCCGCTTCATGAGATTCGTGGACTTGGTTGGTAGTGTCTGGGTGAAGCGTCTTTAGCGCGGCATGATAGGCGCGACGGATATCTTCACGATGGACTGAGCAATTGAGTGAAAGGTCGCGGCGTGCCTCGTCGACTTTACTTACATCGCTCCGCCACACTTCGACGCTTGCAAAAGAGCATGGAGGGAGAGGTCCAATGCAGCTCATTTGAAGTTTACCGATACCACTTTCATCAATTTGCCCCAGGATTTTTAGAAGGGCGTCCTGATCTTTGTTGCGCAATAACACCAGCATGCGACACAAGATGCTTTGGTCATTATCTCGAATATCGATGATGTCTTGGCTAACGACTTTCAAAGCCTGTCGTATAAATTGGACCAATACCCGACGTTTATCTTGAAGCGCTACATCAAGCGAGCGCGCCATAGCGCGGCTTGATCGATCGCGCGGAGATACTTCCAAGCCTTCCTCGCCAAGAATACTTCGAACAATATCATTGATATCCCAGTGGATAGCGACTTCGAATTCTATGAAGTCACCAAATTTCTTGATCGGTTTGGTAAGTGTGTGCCCATGTTGAGCCAGAAGTATACTGACGGATTCTTTATCCGGCAGAACTGTTTGATGTCGGGCTGGAAGAACAGGGGCTAGGTTGATGGCTGTTTCGAGTACGGTTTGATAATTTTGCAGGCGTTTAAGTTGATTGTAATCTGCCGATCTCAGAAGTTTCCATTTGTTTTGGGGGCCGACAACAGCTGCAATTTGCCCGACCTCAACAAGGTTTGTTCCCGTTGGGCCGCCATTCGCACGAACGAGATCGCCAATATCCTTTAAACTCTCAGCGCCATCTCGATTGGTAAGACCGTAAAGTACGATTTCCGTCATATTACTTTTGGTTCGACCCAGAAGGCTCAAACCTCCCATCTGTATTCAGCACAGATACGTCCGAAAATACTTTTTGTCAGCGCATCCTTAGAACCATTTTCCGTAATCGGTAAAGAGTGATCACAAGGTTCTCGAGCTGTATTAGATCGGGACACGATTAACGAAACGTAACTGGAGTAATAAAAACGGTAAGAGTAATAAGTATCTGCCTACAACATTTGAACAGGTCTAGATTTTACGCTGGATTTTCAGGACCCGGCGCGGGCGGGCAAAAAATTTATCCGTAATGGTGACCTGACCGTTCATAAATATCTTGAGATTGGTACTATAATCGTACTGAACTTCTGCCAGAATGATGCTCCCACCTGGAATAACCATTGCTGCCGGCACTGCAAAATCTATCCCTTTGGTGTGCGGGACAGTATTGTATCCATCGCTCCATCCAACTGTTGTCTTGCCTAACAAGTCTGCTTCCACCGAGGTAACGATGATTGACACACTTGCTGGGTCAAAGGGTGAGAGGATTGACTGGGCTGCCTGAAATACATCAGCAATATCGCCATTATCTATTTGCTGTGCTTGGGCGGTAATATCGGCAGCCACGCTGGCAACATTCTCGACTTTTCTGTTGGCCGTCATGACGCTCGACAATTCTACCGTGCCAAGAAACAGTGCGATAAGCAGAGGTGCGATAAGAGCAAACTCCACTGTTGGCGTTCCCGAGCGATTGGCAACAAACCGCCGTCCAAACGCAATTAGGTTTGTTTGCAAAAGAGCTTGAGTATTCATTTTATGCTCCTACTACAGATTAATTTAGAACGGTTCGTTTCGGACCGCTGTACTACCGGTCATTAGATAACTGCCGTCAGCCATGTTGGACAGTGCCATGCGAGATAAAGGGGTCGTCGCCCTAAATCGATAAAATACCCGAACCAAAACAACATCGCCTGCAGCACCAGGCTGGAAGGTTGGATTAAGCGTCATCTGGCCATTTGCATCAATTGGATCTGGTGTATTTACATTACCGAACCCATTGAACCGCTGGACATCGACATAGAGCTTGTCAGCATCACAGCTCAATGTGAAATTGACGCGATTGCAAACTTCTTGTCGAAATGTTCCGGCGCTCATATTCGTTGCATCGGCTTGCCCGGTTCGGATGATGCGGGCTGTATCAAGAATAGCATTGTCGAGAACCGAGTGAGCAAAATACGCATAACCAGTTTCGATAATCGCCAAAAGCATGAAGAAAAACGGCGCTGCGACAAGTGAAAACTCGACAGCCGTCGCGCCTGACGTATCGGCCTTAAAACCAAATAACCGTTTCATTATATTGCGCTTACGATTTAACCGACGCGCTTGCGAATTTATTCCGCGTAGGGAGATCATGACTGTTGTCCTCCGTTCTACTCACGGGCGCAATCTGCACATCAAAATCACAGGTTGCACCGGGACACTAAGAAGGAGGACTAAACGCTCAGTGTATACGGATAATAGAAATCTACTAAAACTCTAAGCAATATTTGTTAGGACAATTTTATCTTTAACCAGGAGGTAAGAATTGCAGTCGACCATCCCGCGATTAAGTTTCGGATCGCATAGAGATTTAAGGGACGATCTCGCGATGCTGGCTCACTGCAAGGTGTGAGACATTTAAATGGAGGCCAATATGGTCAACCTAAACAATTTCAAAAATTTATTGGTTTGCCAAAGCTGTAGGAAAGTTCGTTCCATTATTTCTGGTCGAACCATCGGGCGATTTTTAAATCATAAGAGCGGTAATATCGCGACTTCATTTGCCCTAGCCCTTGTGCCAATGCTTCTGGCTGTGGGCTTGGCGGTCGATTTTAGTCGTGCGATCAGCATGAAGGCAAGGCTTGCCAACGCGCTCGACGCAGCAGGTCTCGCAGCAGGGGCGACGCCGGGTTTGACAGAGGCGCAAACGAAAGCCCTCGTCAATTCGTTCTTTGCCGAGAATTATCCGAACAACGAAATTGGTGTGTTGGATCGCATCGATGTCACTGTGGGCCAATCTTCCCTGAAACTATCTGCCTATGCCACGGTTGATACGCTGCTTGTCAGAATGATTGGTGTGAACAGCCTAAATGTCAGCGTTGATTCAGAGATTACAAAAGAATCGAAAGGTCTGGAGGTCGCTCTTGTCCTTGATAATACCGGCTCGATGAATTCCAACGGAAAGATCGACGCTCTTCGAACTTCAGCAACCGAACTCATTAACATCCTCTACGGTCCGAATGCTTCCAGTCCCAAACTTTTTGTTTCACTGGTGCCTTTTTCGACCGGTGTTAATGTCAATTCGCCAGGCGTTTTCAGCATGGGTTGGATCGATCAAAATGCGCAGGCCCGATATCACGGCGCGACGTTTGACAAAAACCTCGATGCAACCAATGTCAATCACCTCCAGCTGTTTAACTGGATGCAGAATGCGACTTGGAGAGGCTGCGTCGAAGCCCGCGCAGAGCCTTTTGATTTAGATGATACGGCGCCCACTCTAGCCAACCCTGACACGCTTTGGGTTCCTTATTTATTTCCAGACGATTCCGATAACAAAAGTTATGCGCCAAACAATTATGCCAGCGATGGCTTGCCGGGGTATTACAGCGATACGCAGCGCCTGAGAAATGGGACGGCCGCACACTACCAAAAATCCGTAACGGTGGATGAGGTCCCGGTCCGAATGAAAGGTCCTAATAAAGGGTGCCCTGAGCCCATTATCCCACTCACCAACTCTAAAGCCACTCTGCTAAATGCCATCAGTGCTATGAAGCCATGGGGCTATGCAGGAACAAATATCCCCATGGGGCTTTCTTGGGGGTGGCGTGTCCTATCTCCCACGGCACCTTATACCGAAGGCAAATCCTACTCTGATTCAGATAATAACAAGGCAATTATTCTGTTGACGGACGGTAAGAACACGCTGGGATCTGGCTGGTATAGCGGTTACGGTTACGATTGGAAACAGCGATTGGCTTCTACCCATAGCGCATCAATCAATACGATGAATAGTAAGGTGAGCGCGCTGTGTTCGAGTGCAAAAAGCCAGGGTATTCGTATCTATACGATCACCTTCCAGATGTCAGATTCGACATTGCAGAGCATTTTCAAATCCTGCGCTTCATCTCCAGATCTGTTCTTCAATTCACCCTCGAATACAGAACTGCAAAATGCTTTCAAAGCGATTGCGCAAGATCTTAGTAATTTGAGGATCAGCAAATAGATTGAATAATGAGGGCTAGAAAAAAAGAAGGCGTGGTTTTCGGACCGCGCCTTTCCTTTTTGTATGAAGGGGAAGGATGTATTCGACAAATAAAAACCCCCTCTGTCTGTTGGGGCAGAGGGGGTTAAAAAAAAGTTCGATCTTCACTCACTCAACTCAGCATTTGAAGAAGTGACTAGCTGCCATCAGCAATGTCGCTAGCTTGCTTTGAGCGAGTTGACTGTAATTTGATCTGCTCTTCGGCGCTCTTTGTTTCATCTGAAGGGCGTGGTGAACGTTCGCAACGCGGCGAACAAGAGTAAGAATAGATATTGCCGTCGCGCACCATCGTTACGGTGTCAAGATCGTCATCGACAACGCGGATTGTTCTTGTTGCAATGGGATGCCCGGCGGAATCGAGCGCTATCAAATTGGTGACACCGAAATTTCGCCCAACAATCAAGAGCACTTGATCGTTGTGAAGCGTGACATCGGCGATTGCCGGATTGGTCATCGCCACAGTTGAAATTTTGCGGTCAAGAACATGAACCTTCGTGTGGTCAAGTGTGACACGCAGTTCACTGGACGAATCCTCTGCATAGGCGACCACGGGTAAGTTGGTAGCACATACAAAGGCGCCAATGGCGATTGCTTGCTTTAGGTTACGAGAGATATTCAACATAATTACAACTCCATGCGCTCTGGCATGACCCTTCGCGCAAAATGATTTGTCACGTTCATATCAGGTAAAAATAAATGCGGATTAAACGATGCAGATCAGTTTCTAATCAGTACGCCGTCTCGAAGCCCAATATTCGAACTTGATCACCAACAAACCCAGGGATTGCCTAGTAGTTGCAGAAATTAGATAAAAGTTTAATCAAACAAAGGCAAAATAATACTCAAGTAGTGGGGAAAGTAAATTCAACTATTTTTAGTATGTTTAGAAACACAACTTGGTTTTTAACTGACCGGTAATGGTTTCATCTTACGTTGGTGTTGTTCGCGGGACGAGCGACAAAGTTTTTGATTGTTCTAGTGCGAATTGGTGCTGTGTACTGAGTAACTTAAGGAGGCTAGTATGAGCCAGTTTATTTCACGTTTCTTGAATGACGAATCAGGTGCAACCGCTATTGAATATGGTTTGATTGCTGCTGGCATGGCTGTGGCCGTGATCGCTGCAGTTGGTATCCTGAATACTGCTTTGTCTGATGCTGCTAATGGCGTTCAGACAGCTGTTAATACAGCTCAAGGTTAAGGTTTCATGGGGCGCTGATGACGAGATCACCAGCGCCCCAGCCTTATGCTAAGCGGCTTTTTCAAATTTAAGAAATCACCGCTCAGCTTTTTCGAGAACAGCATGTTGGGCGATAATCGTGCTAGAATTCTCCAAAAAATATTTTTCAAATATAGGTGGCGCAACCGCCATTGAATATTGCCTAATCTCGGCAGGTTTAGCTGTCGCTTGGGCGATCGCCTATGGTTTCTTCTCAGGTGCGCTCAATAGCGTATTTGTCGGCCTGCAAGGTTCTGTAAACACGCTTTTAGGCGGGTAACCAACAGATCCTTCATCAAAGAATTCCGAGCCAAAACGTTTTTGGCTCCTTCTCGCGGCGCCGCTCCCCGACTGGCGATTTATCGCTGGAAGGGGACGCGTCGGCGAGACTTGATTATTCATTCGATAATCGGTCACGGAGCTTTGGTTCTTTTTAAGGCTTTATCGTTACCCTCTCGATCTGGATAGCACACAAGAGCCTGAATATGATTGAACTACTTCCTCTATTCATTTTGCCTTTTCTAGTCTGCCTGGGAGCCGCCCACGATGTTCATAATTTGACCATCCCCAATTGGATCTCCGGCTGTCTTATCCTGTTCTTCTTCTTATTGGCTTTTTTACTAGGGCTGCCTTGGTCGTCTATTGGAGGTCACCTTGCTTTCGGAGCAGGCATTCTGGCGATTGGAATCGTCCTGTTTGCTGTCGGTGGTTTTGGTGGTGGTGATGCGAAGTTGCTCGCCGCGACGAGCCTGTGGATGGGGCTGAGCAATGGTTTGTCATTCCTTCTCATGGTCGCCATTGCTGGCGGTGGTTTGACCCTTGTTATCCTGTTGCTACGACGCATGCCTGTTCTCAACTGGCAATCGGTAAATCGCGTTGTGTTGCATCTTCAATACTCAGCTAACAAAGGTGTGCCATATGGGGTCGCCATCGCGGCCGGTGCCCTGATTACATATCCCTCAACCGATCTCTTTCAGACCCTGACAGGTTAATGAAATCTGTAGAGAGTTGTTCATTTCGCAGATGGCTGATTTACCTAAGCGAAACGTCTCCCTGTGTATGATTTAGCGAGTTGGTGTTCCGCACACATCGTTAATTTTGTCTAAATATGGAGTGTGTGGAAACTCGGGGATTGAGTATCGGCCTGGCCGACAAGTGTAGGGTGTTAGACCATGAATTTCGCGCGTTTAACCGTTTTGGTAGTGGCGATTGTAACAGCTGGAGTTGCCGCATTCTTGGTGCGCAATCTGACTTCATCAAAAGGTCCAGCAGAGGCGGCACCTGTTCAGCAAGTTATGACGATTCCGACGCAAGGTGTTCTAGTTGCAAAGCGTACAATAAAAGTCGGGGACACTTTAACGTCGAGCGATGTAACCTGGCAGGAGTGGCCCGAGGCTGCAGTGACGCCCATATACATCACCCAGTCGCTGTCCGGTGCAAACGATGACTGGTCTGGCAAAACAGTGCGTGCAGAAATTCTGTCCGGAGAACCAGTTACCAGAATAAAACTGGTGGAGATAGGCAACTCTGGATTTATGGCAGCGATGCTGAACCCGGGTATGCGCGCAGTAAGTATCGAAATTTCAGCTGAGACTGGCGCAGGTGGTTTCATTCTCCCCAATGACCGTGTCGACGTCATTCTAACGCACGAGGTTGAGATTGACGTTGGTCAGCGAACAGAGCGCATGCATCGAAGTGAAATTATTTTAGCCAATGTGCGCATTCTAGCAATCGATCAAACTTTTACTGAAGGTGAGGATCAGCGTGTTGTTGTAGGGCGTACTGCAACATTGGAAGTTATTCCAGAGCAAGCCGAGACTGTAGCCCTTGCCAATTCGATGGGAAACCTATCGCTGGCTTTGCGCAGTTTGGCAAATCCAAGTGATTTGGCCTCCTTTCAGGGAGACGATACCGCCTGGAACCCCGATGGGGGAGAATCCGGAATTAAGGTAGTCCGATATGGTCGCGAGAGCAGAACATTTGTGGGGAGCGGACAATGAGAGCGTATATCATGAAATATAGCCTCACCGCGCTTGGCGTGATTGCTATTTCGATCAGTATACTGAGCACAAGTTGGGCCGGAGAACTAAAAGGTTCTGGCCGCACACCCAACAACACTATGTTAGTGAAAATCGATCCCGGTGGCATCGGTACCATGACAGAAAATCTTGTATTGCCACTCAACAAGGCCGCGATTGTTGAATTGCCAGCGAATGCTCGTGATGTGATTGTGCCCAGTTCAGGAATCGCAGATGTCGTCATGCGCACTCCGCGTCGTGCGTTTATTATGGGTCGCGCGGTTGGTCAGACAAATGCGTTTTTCTTGGATGCTAGCGGCAAACAAATCCTCAACCTCGAAATTCGGGTTGAACGCGATATGGATAGCCTAAACGAGATGCTGAAAACCTATCTTCCCGCTTCCCGCATCGAAGCAAAGGCCATCAATGACAATGTCGTTCTTTCTGGCTTCGTTGCGAGTGCGGCAGAATCTGATCAAGCCCGCGCTGTTACAGCCAAGTTCATTGGCGAGGAAGCAGGCACTGATCGTGTGGTCAACATGTTGGCTATTGAGGGCAACGAGCAAGTTTTGCTGCGCGTACGTGTTGTTGAAATGCAGCGCACGGTTCTCAAGCAGTTTGGCGTAGACGCCAATGCTCTTTTCGCTGCTGGATCGCAAACATCTCTGGGTCTGCTTACTCAAAACCCATTCAGTAGTTTTGGGCGGTCTCTGTCAGATACGGCTTTTTCGAGCTCTTACTCGAACCCAGGCAATACGACCGGATTACAAAGTGTAACGGGAATACTACGATTGATGGAGCGGGTCGGTATGGTCCGCACACTTGCCGAACCAAATCTTACAGCGATCTCTGGTGAATCAGCCAATTTTCTCGCTGGTGGCGAGTTTCCTGTTCCCACAGGGCGGGATCGTGAAGGCAACGTGTTGATTGAATTCAAGCCTTTTGGTGTCGGACTTGGGTTTTCACCTATCGTCATGAGTGAAGGGCGTATTTCGCTGCGTATTTCGACAGAAGTCAGTGAGCTTTCGAATGAGGGGGCGATTGTATTAAGCCAAAGCACCTTCACGGATGCCGATGGTAATGTAACAACAATTGCGGGAACAACCATCCCAGCGCTCCGTGTAAGGAGAGCAGAAACAACAGTCGAGATGCCGAGTGGTGGTAGTCTTGTTATGGCGGGTCTCATTCAAGAGAGCACAAAACAGAGCCTCGATGGCGTGCCCGGTATGAAAGATATTCCTGTACTTGGCACTCTTTTCAGAAGCCGTGACTTCCGAAAAAGTGAAACCGAACTCGTTGTGATCGTGACGCCGTATCTTGTTAATGCTGTGAATGAAAAACAACTGAAAACACCAATTGATCATTCTGCGGCGGCAAGCGACATCGATACAATCTTGATGGGCAGACTTAGCGCTGTATATGGCATTAATCGTGGAGCCGCGGCCCAAGGAAACTGGGACGGACCAATGGGCCACATTGTGGAGTAGGAGATGCGGCAGATGAGAAACACACACACAAATAGTTCACATAGCGATCGATCAAAATATCCTTTGTTTGTGATTGTAGGTCTATCTCTGGCCCTTGGCGGTTGTTCGGTTGGGCGTAGTATTCCAACACTAAATGGACCTGACGAAGGCTTGGCATATTATGAGCGCTTCCCGATTTATGTAACGAAGGCGCGTGAGGAAGTTGAAATTATCACGCCCCCTCATGTCTTTGCGATTTCTTTGGAAGACAAAGCTGCGGTCCAGAACTTGGTTGCCTCCTATAAACAAGTGGGCCAAGGCTCGATTAAAATTGTCACTCCAGTAGATTCCCCCAATGAGCCAGCTTCTATTAGTGCTGCGGCAGAAATTACGCAGGTCATGATAGCCAGCGGCGTCGATCCACATGATATTGACGTACAAGCTTATTTGGCTTCAAGCACAGATGACAAGGCGCCGATTATCGTCCGAGTTGAGCGATATAAAACCGCCACTCGTCCGTGTGGTGACTGGTCGGAAACGCTCAACTTTAATCCAGATAACGCGCCATTCAAAAACTTTGGTTGCGCTACTCAATCGAACCTCGCAGCAATGGTTGCTGATCCACAAGACATTGCAGAACCGCGTGAGCTAGACGCTGCAGATCCGGCACGCCGACGTACTGTATTTGATAAATACCGCAAGGGTGAAACCACTGCCGTGAATCGAAAAGATCAAGAATCTGGCACAGTCAGTAAGGTGAACAACGAATGAGCAAATCACAAAAGAAAAAGTCGGATCTCGACGATTTAGCTCTTGAGCTAACGCCAGAGCCCGGAGAAGCAGCTGAAAATTCGCGGGTTGAGCCTGAATTTTCAGTTCCCGAGGGCGACGAGCACACGGACCAAGACCCTGATCTCGGGCTTGAAATTCCTGATGCTGGAGCTCGAAAGGTGACCCCCGATGACGACGGCGTGATCGCCGCTGAAGTTGAGGACGTGGTAATTTCAGCTGCAGATGATGATGTTGTTGTTGGCGCTGGTAACAGTGGAAACACCGATTTTGCGACACCCACGTCTGATCGGCCCGTGCCGCGCATTAGCATTGAGGCATTTTGCCTTCGTCCAGATACAGGCGTTACGTTGCAAAGAGCGGCGGTCGACCGACGTTTGTCACGGACACACACTTCCGTGCACATGGGCGGTATCCCGACGGCAGTGGAACACTTCTCCGACACATCAACACCAAATCTGCTTATCGTTGAGACCATGGGAGATTTCAATGAAATTTCCGATGGCCTGAATTCACTTGCCCAGGTTTGCGATCCGGGTACTAAGGTTGTCGTCATTGGGCAACTAAATGACATTTCGGTGTACCGTGAATTGATCCGTCAAGGGATTAGCGAATACCTCGTTGCCCCGTTGACGGTTCCTCAAATCATTGATTCAATCTCCGGGCTTTTTGTGGATCCTGACCAACCTGCGATCGGGCGCACAATTGTCTTCACCGGAGCCAAAGGGGGGGCTGGTTCTAGCACCGTTGCCCATAATGCCAGTTGGTTCATCGCAGAGACGATGCTTGAGGACGTCACGCTCGTCGATTTAGACCTCCCGTTTGGCACAGCGGGATTAGATTTCAATCACGATCCAGCCCAAGGTGTGGCAGATGCATTAACAGCACCGGAACGGCTTGATGACCAGCTTTTAGAGCGCTTGCTCGTTAAATGTTCCGAACGCCTGAGCCTATTTACAGCTCCTGGAACATTAGACCGCGACTTTGATTTGGCCACGGATTCGTTTGACCGTGTACTCGATGTTGTGCGTGAATCTGTTCCGTGCATTGCTGTGGATCTCCCTCACATTTGGGAACCATGGACGAGGCGAATTCTGTTAACGGCAGATGAAATAGTTATCACCGCAACACCTGATCTCGCTAGTTTGCGCAACACAAAAAACCTGGTCGACCTGCTCAAGCAATCAAGGAAAAACGATCACCCACCTCGTTTGGTGCTCAATCAGGTTGGTGTGCCAAAACGTCCAGAAATTCCGATCAAGGATTTCGCTGAGGCGGTTTCATTGGAACCTGAACTAGTCATGCCGTTTGATCCTAACCTGTTTGGGGTTGCAGCCAATAACGGGCAGATGATTGCGGAGCTAAAACCTGAGGCAAAAGTGGCTCACGGTTTAAAGGGTCTCGCGAGTACTTTGGTGGGCAAAGAAGCCATCGATGTCAAAAGATCTTTCCTGAAAAAATTCGCTGACCAATTGATGGGGAGAGAATAATAGTCGATGTTCGGCAAGCGCAGCCCGGACGGGGCAACGAAAACAGAAGTAAGGCCACCATCGCCTAATGCGCCGACGCCTCAGCAATCAGAGGCGCCGAACCCTTCCCCACAGCCGTCGCAACAAAAACCCGCGGCGGCTTCAGTTTCTTCTAGTCCTACAGACGTTGACGCCTCTCCCAGCGGCGCCGCTCCACCAAAAAAAGAAAGACAACCGACCCCGTCGGATCGCACCGTAAACGACAGCTCAGAGGAATATTACCAAACAAAAGCAGCTATATTTAGCGCACTGATCGACACCATCGATCTCGGGCAGCTTGCACAATTAGATACAGAAACAGCGCGTGAAGAAATTCGCGATATTGTTCAAGAAATTATTTCAATCAAGAACGTCGTTCTTTCAATATCTGAGCAAGAGACTATCCTTCAAGACATATGTAATGATGTACTTGGTTTTGGCCCTCTTGAGCCGCTTTTGGCACGAGATGATATCGCCGATGTCATGGTCAACGGCGCGGGTCAAACATATATTGAAGTTGACGGCAAAATCCAGCTTACCAACATTCGCTTCCGCGATAATGCACAACTGATGAACATCTGTCAGCGGATTGTCAGTCAGGTCGGCCGACGCGTCGACGAATCAAGCCCCATTTGCGATGCGCGTTTGTTAGACGGAAGTCGCGTGAACGTCATCGCGCCACCTCTGGCAATCGACGGTCCAACACTCACCATTCGTAAGTTTAAAAAAGACAAACTAACCATGAAGGATCTTACATCCTTCGGCTCGATCTCTCCAGAAGGAGCGACCGTGTTGGGAATTATCGGAGGCAGTCGGTGTAATGTCTTGATATCCGGCGGGACAGGCTCTGGTAAGACCACACTCCTCAACACCATGACCGCTTTTATTGAAGAAGATGAGCGCGTAATTACTTGTGAAGACGCCGCTGAACTGCAATTGCAGCAACCTCATGTCGTACGTTTGGAAACACGACCACCCAACCTAGAGGGTGCAGGCGAGATTACCATGCGTGAGCTGGTGCGCAACTGCTTGCGGATGAGGCCGGAACGCATCATCGTTGGTGAGGTTCGTGGACCTGAAGCTTTTGACCTTCTCCAGGCAATGAACACCGGCCATGACGGCTCAATGGGCACACTTCACGCCAACACGCCGCGAGAGGCATTAGCGCGCCTGGAGAGCATGATCACAATGGGTGGTTTCAATTTACCGTCGAGAACGATCCGTGAAATGATTTGTGGATCGCTTGACATAGTCATTCAGGCAGCACGGTTGCGTGATGGCTCAAGGCGCATAACGCATGTTACGGAAGTTTTGGGTATGGAAGGTGATGTCATCATTACTCAGGATCTCCTTCTATACGACATTACCGGGGAAGATCAGAGTGGGAAGATTGTCGGACGGCATCGCTCTACGGGAATTGCTCGGCCTGCGTTTTGGGATCGTGCTCGATATTACGGTCTCGATGAAAAGTTATCAGCGGCTCTTGATGCCGCGGCGGTGGAATAGTGTGTAGATCTTAGAAAGAGTAGATAAATGTCAGGCTCATTTCTTACAGTGTTTCTTGTAATAATCCTTGCAATGACGAGCATTGGCGGGGTTGGTTACGTCCTCTTTGCGGATGCGTTGACAGGGAAAAATCGCGCCAACAAACGAATGAGTAATATCGCTCAGGGTGAGAGAACAAAGGATGGCAAAACAACATCCCTAGACCCAGCTCAACTGCGCCGAAAAGCAGTCAATGAAAACTTGAAGGAACTTGAACAACGACAAAAAGAGAAGAAAGCAAAGCTGACAATCCGAGCGCTTTTGGAACAAGCAGGTCTATCAATCACGCCCAAGGCGTTCTGGATCGGATCTGGTGTCACAGGTTTTCTTTTCACGCTGGTCGGTCTGACCATTGGTCAGGGTATCATGGTTACAGCATTGATGGGTTTTGTTGGTGCCCTAGGAATGCCTCGCATGTTCTTGAGCTTTTTGCGCAAGAAACGGCAAAAAGCGTTCACAAATGAATTTGCCAGTGCGCTTGATGTCATCGTGCGCGGCATCAAGGCGGGTATTCCGCTTAATGATTGTCTTCAAATCATCGCTACCGAAAGCCCTGACCCGGTAGGCTCGGAGTTTAAAATCCTCATGGACGCGCAGAAGGTTGGTGTCCCCGTCGATAAAGGCCTCGAGAAAATGGTGGAGCGGATGCCCGTCCCGGAACTCCAATTCTTCCATATCGTGATCACGATACAGCAGTCTTCAGGTGGTAACTTGTCTGAAGCACTCGACAACCTTTCCACAGTTTTACGCAGTCGAAAACAAATGCGTGAAAAGGTAAAAGCCATGTCTTCGGAAGCGAAAGCATCGGCCTTTATTATTGGCATACTACCACCAGGCGTCGCGGCACTCATCTCCGTGACGTCGCCTGACTATATGATGGTCATGTTTACCTCGAAAGTTGGAAACATCATGCTCATGGGCGGGGCTTTATGGATGCTTTTGGGCATTCTCGTGATGAGAAAAATGATCAATTTCGATATTTAGAAGGCAGCAGAAAAATGGAAAAACTGATCAATTTTCTTTATGACCCAAGTTTGCTGGTAACTGTGTTGACAGCAGTTGCTGCTTTCGCAACGATTATTGCGATTGCCATGCCAATGTTTGCAGGCGACCGGCTTGGTGCGCGGTTGAAGTCAGTTTCTAATAGACGCGAGGAACTGCGGGCCAAACAACGCGAATCCTACAATAAGGAAAAGAAGCCGCAATTGCGCCAAGACCCTGCCGGTGTCATGAAACGTGTTGTTGATGATTTAAATCTGCGCCAATTAATGGAAGCGCCCAATACAAAAATGAAATTGTCACAAGCGGGTTTTCGCGGCCAATCGCCAATTGTGACCTTCATGTTTGTTCAGTTTGCGTTGCCGATAATTGTCTGTGCAATGACCGTGATATATCTATTTGTTATCAATGACCATGGTTATACAGCTCCGATGCGCATCGCGCTCAGTTTTGGAGGATTGTTGGCAGGTTACTATTTGCCATCTGTATTTCTGTCAAACATCATTCAAAAGCGCCAGGCGTCAATTATAAAATCGTTTCCCGATGCACTTGACCTTCTATTGATATGCGTCGAAGCTGGCATGTCCATTGAGGCCGCTTTTAACCGTGTCGGAAAAGAAGTAGGTGAGCAAAGTGTAGAGCTGGCCGAAGAACTTGGACTTACCACGGCAGAACTCTCCTATCTCCAGGACAGAAAAATAGCCTACGAAAACCTTGCTCTGAGAACAGGGCTGCCGGGTGTCAAAACCGTATGTACATCCCTCACTCAAGCGGAGAGGTATGGTACACCTTTGGGGCGCGCGTTACGGGTTACGGCTGATGAAAACAGAACCATGCGCATGATGGCAGCGGAGAAAAAAGCTGCAGCTCTACCGGCAAAACTTACAGTCCCAATGATTTTGTTTTTCCTACCAGTATTGTTTGTGGTGATCCTTGGACCGGCAGCCATCTCGTTTATGTAGGACGACGAAACAGCAGTCGCAATTGGATCAATTGTCGACAGTGTCAACAGGCTTTACCGGGGCAGTTCGTACATCGATAGATGCATCGAATGGTTTAGGTGCATAAGCTTCACCCCCACCATATGTCGTTTTCAATCCGACAGCTTCCATGTCACGCCAGCGCGCCGGTTGGCTCAACAGTGATTTTAGATAAGCGACATTATGTTCAGCACGGCTGGCTGGAAGATGCGCCGATGCGATTGCAAAAGCTTCATCAAATCGACCCTGCAACCCAACAACAAGAGCGAGGTTGAGTTGTACATCTTGATTTCCCGGTGCCAAACGCGCTGCTTTTTTTAACAAGCTTTCCGCCTGACCAAGATCACCTTTGAGCGCATAGGATAATCCCATATTGCTCAGAATACTTGGATGATCAGGCGCTTCGAGAAGCGCCCGACCATAAACCCTAAGTGCCTCGTCGTGGCGGCCAAGTTGATCGAGGGCAACACCTTGCGCCGATAAGATCGACCATTCGTCAGGGAGCTCCGCTTCTGCTTTTCTCAGTAATTGTAAGGCACGATCTGCGTGGCCAAGTTCAACCAGGGCTTTACCAAATTCCGCCAAGACGCGAACATCTTCAGAATGGGTCAATGACGCCCGCATGAGAACAGCGATGGCGTCCTCGAATTTCTCTGCCTTGCGGAGCCCTCGAGCATAGGCCAGAGCCATTTCTGCATTTTCCGGGTTTTCTTGAAACTGTGTTTCAAGCTCTTCAATGTGTTGTTCGCTGATCGTTGTATTTTCGGCGTGTCTTTTACGCCCTTGGCTGGGGTTTTGGTTCGTCGCACAGCTGCCGATTAGTGCTACGGCGGCGCAGGCGACAACCAGCCTAAGAGAAATGGAATATTTTAACTGAGCGAGCATCGCGAAACCGTTATTCATATTTGGTTTACCATCTCAAGTAGTGTTTCAAGGAAAACGAAACAAACTATTAAGGAGCACCGGTAGGCCTAGACCAGAGGCAGTTTCAGCCTATACTGAGGTTAAAAGAACCCGAAAAGATCACTTCGATGACCCCGTCAAATTTAAAGTTGCGATCCTATTTGCGCATTACAATTCGTTCTTCGTCGATTCTATTTGTGTGCTTGTTGGGCGCTATGGCGCGCACCCCGGTCGATACCGTCCCGGTTGAGCAAACGATCTTTGAAATCGGCACCGGAACGGTAAGCGGGACCTATTTTCCGGTTGGCGAGATGTTGGCCGCAGTCGTAAGTCATCCGGCAGGAAGCGTCATTTGCGCAATGGACCGGCCTTGTGGACCCGAGGGCTTGATCGCAATTGCCCAAACCTCAGATGGATCGATCATGAATGTGCGTGATGTAGATGCCCAAGTGATAGAATCGGCCTTGGCGCAAGCTGACATCACATCTTGGGCAACTAACAGCGAAGAAATTTTCGCCAACGCCGAACCTAAGACTAATCTGCGCGTCATAGCCAATCTTTATCCCGAAAGCATCCATCTCGTCACCCGGCGCGGTGCCGGAATACGGTCAGTCGCGGGACTCCGCGGAAAACGTGTCTCTGTGGGCGCACCTCAATCAGGAACGATAGTCAATGCACAGATTACTTTAGAAGCATATGGTATCAAAAAGAGTGAACTACAATTGATTGAGGCCGGCAGCACGATTGCCGCTGACCTCATTCTTAGGGGTGAATTGGACGCCTTCTTTTTCGTTGGCGGTGCACCTTTGCGATCGGTTCAACATCTGGCTCGGCAAGGTGCGATTGATCTCATAGATATTAGCGAAACGGCACCGACAAAACGTCTTCTCAAGCGCTACAAATATTTTCGTCACGATGTTATTCCAGCTGGAACCTATGATGGAATTGGGGAGGTTACGACATTGTCAGTAGGGGCGCTTTGGATCGTTCACAAGGACGTCCCTGAAAGGCGGGTCTATGAGATCACGCGCGCTTTGTGGGGGTTGAAGAACCGATCTCTTTTAGAGCAAAGCCATGAAAAAGGAGCATTGTTGTCAATCGAGCGGGCAGTAACAGGGGTTCCAATTGAGTTTCATCCTGGCGCTGCCCGGTTTTACCGCGAGATCGGGATATTATCTGATTGACAATGATGGCAAGAGTTGGGTTTTTGCTGAAAGTTGGACTAATTTTGTAATTCCTTGCGGGCTTCCGCGCACCAACGGTTCATTGCCGGCATGGACATAATTTGTTCGCAATACTCGCTTGCCTCCGTGGTCAATTCGACACCGTAGGTTTTGAAGCGAGTGGCGACTGGCGCAAACATCGCATCTGCGATTGTAAATGCACCGAAGAGGAAAGAGCCGGTTGAAGGGGTACTTTCGAAACACTCCGACCAAAGAGCAATGATACGTTCAATGTCGCTGACGCAGGCCTCGCTTGGGTTTACATCATCGATTCGGCTAAGGATATCCATTGGCATTTCGTTGCGAAGCGCAGCGAACCCTGAATGCATTTCAGCGCTCACGCTTCTGGCCTTCGCACGAACTTGTTTACCTGATGGCCATAGGTTTTTCTCCGGTGCAAGCTCTGCCAGGTACTCAAGGATAGCAAGTGAATCCCAAACTTTAGTGGATCCGTGAACAAGAGTAGGAACCCAGCCCGAGGGGGAGTGTTCCAATATTTTTGTTTTTGTGTCGGGTTTACGTAAGGCAATATTTATTTCATCGAACGGAAAGCCAAATTCCATCATGACCAGCCACGGCCGAAGCGACCAGCTTGAATAGTTTTTGTCTCCAATGATGAGTTCCATTTTATCAGTCGACATCAAATGACCTCACGCGTTAAATACGACGGATTGCCCTCCAAGCATTGGCAGATTAGAGTTCAAGCAGAATTCGAATCCAAGAGGAAAAATAGTGTTTGAAAAGTTTACCACAGATGCATCGCACGCAACATTGATTGACCTTGTATCAGTTGAAGGAGTAGAGGAATGGTCAAAAACACTTTCTCCTATTGAGAAAACTTACGCGGAAGAAATGGATTTCAACGCGGTCGCCACCACAATTGTTCGTCTACCCAATGAGACCGGTCATGTCGCACGTGTCGCTCTGGGGGTCGGTAAAAAGGAAGACCGATTTGTTACCGCGCAGCTGCCCAAGCAGCTTGGCAAGGGTATTTTTAGGATCGGTCAAACGGCTGGATATTCACTTGACGATATTGCCCTCGGATGGGCGCTTGGATGCTATAAGTTCGATAAATACCTCAACAATGACAGCATTGACTGTGCACAGCTTGTTTTGGGGTCTGAAGTTTCTCCAGAAGTTCTTTCGGCCACAGCCGATGCTATCTTCCTGACCCGCGATCTTATAAACACACCAACGAGTGACATGGGGCCAGCACAATTGTCTGCCGCAATGGCACAGCTTGCGGAAAAACACGGTGCACGCTTTTCTGAAATCGTTGGTGACAATCTACTAAGCGAGAACTTTCCCATGATCCATGCGGTTGGGCGAGCGAGCGAGAATGAACCGCGATTGCTGGATATGGTTTGGGGGGATTCTTCTGCACCGAAAGTAACATTGGTTGGCAAAGGGGTTTGTTTCGACACCGGTGGTCTCAATCTCAAAACCGGTGACTACATGACCTTGATGAAAAAAGACATGGGCGGGGCTGCCAATGTGTTGGGCTTGGCGTCTTTAATCATGGATTTCAAATTGAAACTCAGATTAAGGGTCCTGATTCCCGCAGTTGAGAACTCGGTTGCCGGAAACGCCTATCGTCCTGGTGATATACTCAACAGTCGAAAAGGTATGACTGTCGAAATTGGTAACACCGATGCAGAAGGCAGACTTGTTCTTGCCGACGCCCTTGCCCTTGCCGATGAGGAGACCCCAGAAATTATCATCGATATGGCAACCCTAACCGGCGCCGCACGGGTGGCAATGGGACCGGAAGTTCCGCCCTTTTATTCCGATGATGAAGATTTAGCAGGAGAGATCCATGCATCATCGCAAAATATTGGCGATCCGCTATGGCGCCTTCCATTGTGGAAACCGTATGGAGAGAACCTGTCGTCAAAAGTCGCTGACATCAATCACATCTCATCGGGGCCATTTGCCGGATCCATAACGGCCGCTCTCTTTCTTCAAAAGTTTGTCACCGAAGCAAAGTCTTGGGTTCATCTCGACATATATGGGTGGAACGCAAAAGCCCGACCTGGCCGACCAATTGGAGGTGAAGCGCAAGGGATCCGCGCCCTGGTAAAGGTTCTTGAGGATCGTTATGGTCGTACTGCTTGATTTTGTGACCAAACCGGCGTTTAACTCGGAAGCGAAACGATTAACCGATCGAGGTTACTCCCATGCGTCAACCGACAAAATCTGTCACACCACTTTACCTCTTGCAGGATGTCAGTCTTGCTCTGGTCCAACGCGAAGAGCCTGATCTAACTTCTCGGCAAATGGCGCTGCTTCTCT
>JAJFIN010000122.1 GCA_021774955.1 Alphaproteobacteria bacterium
GCGTCACGCATGATTCTTACCGAAATTGCTGACAGTCTTGAACAGTCAGAAAACGCCCGTATCACGATAATCAATGATGCGCAGTTGATAACAACTGAGCAAGGTGAGTTGACCCGCGTGGAACGCATCGCAGACGAATTACAAAGCCAAGGCGTTCCTTCGACTTGGGTTCGTATTGATCAAGATACACGTTTTACTGCCTCATCATTTTGATGAGGTTCCTTTGGGGCGCCGCGCTGCCTCCCTCGCGGCGTCCTGAAAGGATTTATTCACTATCTTCTGGCCAGATTCCAAATCCAGTTACGCCGAACAAGCGAAGCAAAATTTCGGGAACAGCAAAATGGCCAGAATGGCACCTAAAATTTCCATAACAGCCTTGTTGGGCGCGTCGTTGATGGTGGCAACACCAAGCTACGGAGCTGAACTCACAAAAATTCGATCGGGGGTTCACAAGGGTTTTGTACGTGTTGTTTTCGATACTAGCGGCCCGGTGACAAATCCTGCACTTTCGGTGCACGGGACTTCGGTCATTTTGTCGATCAGAGACCTCAGGGTCGACAATCCAATCGACAAAACATTTTCCACAACGCACGCACCGCTTACCGGGATATCAGGCAAGAGTGCCGAAGGAGAAAACACTGAACTGGTTTTTGAACTAAATGAACCTATGACAGCGCGGGTCGAGCAATACACACCGGATTCCTATGGCGGACACCGAATTGTGGTTGACCTGCGCAAACAAAAAACATCCGTTGTAGATATGGGTATGACTCACGAGAAGCCTGCGCCCGCCCCCATGGTCGACCCTGTGGTCGAGCCGGTTGTTGAACATGTCGTCTCTCATCATGAAGAAGCTGCAAAAGACGACATGCATGCTATGGAGAGTCCCACCCTTGAAAGCCACGATACTCCGCATGCAGCACCGAATGCCTCATACGACACGCACGCGCCAGAACCCAAAACAGAAACGATGGTCGGCGTCGGTACCGATGCAGCATTAAATGCTGCCCGGGAAAGCATGGCTATAGGCGATGCCGCACGCGCGTGTGCGATTATCAGCGAAAACTTCCCCACTGGCACTTGGAACCTTGAAGCGATGGCGCTTGAGGGTCGTTGTCTCACTGACCAAGGCAAAGCCCTAAGCGCAAAAGAGACCTACGAGCAAATTGTCACCTTCGATCCGGAGCACTATGAAGCAAGGGTCGCGCTGGCAGGACTGCTTGAGCAAGAAGGTGATGTTGAAAACGCCCGAGCAAACTATCTTCGCGCGCTGTCAGCAGCCCCGACGATTGCAGATTCTGATGTGATCATTCAGCACATTCAAGAGCTCAATCAAAAGCTGCAGTGATCGTCGCCTTAATTTGTCGGCTATTCCCCAATGAGATGAAGGGCAATCTGTCTACGATGCGGTTGTGCGCGATGTTCAAACAGATAGATGCCTTGCCAGGTACCCAAGGCCAGACTGCCCGCGACAATTGGAATGGATAAATGCGTTTGCGTCAGTGCAGATTTGATATGGGCGGGCATATCATCGGCACCTTCAGAGCGATGGCGATAGGGGGCGATTTCTGGTGCTACTTGCGAGAAAAAGTCCATCAAATCTTTCAAAACATCGGGGTCAGCGTTCTCCTGAATGACCAAAGAAGCCGACGTATGCTGAATAAAGGTTGTCAGAAGACCGTCTACAATAGATTGAGATTTAACCCAAGCCTCGATATCGCGTGTGATGTCGAGCAGGCCGGGGCCCGTAGTCTCGACCCATAATTGATGCTTTGCCTGTTTCACTGATCACCTCTATGATAGGGCCATACAATAAGAACCCGAAAGAACTGTCATGACCGTCGATGCACTGCGAGCGCCCGATTCACGATTCGAAAAACTGCCGAATTACAGTTTCGCACCCAATTACATTGACGACCTACCGGGTTATGAAGGACTTCGGGCACACTATATTGATGTAGGGCCAAGAGACGCAAAACATACCTTTTTCTGCCTCCATGGCGAACCGACCTGGGCCTATCTCTATCGCAAAATGATCCCGATCTTCACCGCAGCCGGCCACCGGGTGGTGGCACCTGATTTTTTTGGCTTTGGGCGTTCTGACAAACCAATAGACGAGGCCACTTACACTTTCGATTTCCACCGCGACTACCTTGTGCAGTTGATTGAGCGGCTAAACCTGCGATCCATTACTTTGGTTGTGCAAGATTGGGGTGGATTGCTCGGGCTCACTTTGCCAGTGCATTATCCGGACCGGATCGACCGGATGATTGTTATGAACACAACCTTGGGCTTAGGAATTTTGCCAAGTGAAGGTTTTTCAGACTGGAAAGGTTTTGTTGCGGGTAATCCAGATTTCGATGTTGCTGAATTGATGCAGCGGGCGGTACCGACGCTTACCTCCGGTGAAGCCGCCGCCTATGGTGCCCCATTCCCGGATACTAAATCGCAAGCCGGTGTGAGGCGGTTCCCCGAACTTGTTCCGATTACACCAGAGATGGACGGTGTTGAACTATCGAGAAAGGCGGCTGACTTCCTATCCAATTCATGGTCAGGAAAAGCCTTTATGGCCATTGGCATGCAGGACGTGGTACTTGGCCCGCCGGTCATGACGACGCTCCGAGAAATGATCAATGGCTGCAGCAAACCGCTTGAAATCCCCGAAGCCGGTCATTTTGTGCAGGAACATGGCGACATCGTTGCGAGGGCTGCTTTGGAATATTTTGGTGTTTAGAAAGAAAAACTGTTAATCGCAGCTGAATTGCCCGCTCGATCCATCTGTCCCCACATTCGGTCGACACTTGTCGGGCCAGCCGAATTTCTGCCAGGCTTCCAACAGACCAATGCGCTCGACAAATCCGGCAAAGTCTGGGTGCTGGCGAAGCTGGCGCGAGACATCGCGATCATCCCAGATACGAGAAAGCGCGAAACTGCTATTTGCAAATGTATATTTTTCGAATGTTTTCATGAATGTTTCAAGATCGCCAAGTTCGTAGAGACTGATGACAATAACTGCATCTACACGCGGCGAAGGAGACTGCAAATAGGTTCTAAGATCCTGAAGCGTCAATTTGCGCGCCGCTTCATTCTCACCATATAACGCTTGAACCGCTTGTTCCCATTGCTCACGCGATTGGTATTGACCCGAAATAGTCCCTGAGTTTTCAAAGATACCGTTCAAATAAGCCACAGCGCCTGCAATATCTCCGCGCGCAGACATAAGTTCGCCCACGGTAAATGCGGCGCTACCGAATCCTAAGTCCACACTACGCCGCGCAAATCGCTCGGCCGCCTCCATCTCGCCAATATTTCTCTTCGCGATGCCAAGATTTAAAAACATGTCACCCTGAGTGGGGTCTAACCTGGTGGCGCGCTCGAGAAGGGGAATGGCTTCGCGCGTTCGCCCGACCGCTGAAAGTGAGTAGCCGTAGGTGAAATTCTCACCCGCATCATTGGGGGCGAGATTGTGGGCTTGACCTTTGAGTTCAAGTCCGCGCGTATAATCATGTCGAACCAAATTCAATGACCCAAGGATTGAATAGCCCTGATGCAGTTTTGGCTTTAGCTCAATGGATTTGCGAGCGGCGCTCTCTGCGGCCTCTAAATAGATTCCTTCATCTTCCACAGCCAGATATTGAGGTAACAAATAGGACGCAAGTGCTAGCATGCTCCATGCTTCGGCGAACTTGGGGTCAAGATCGACCGCTTGCTCCAACAAATTAACCGCGCTGGTCAGCGTATCCTCACCCCATATTCTGTAGGTGAGCACTCTTCCTTGCAGAAAAAGATCATAAGCTTCTTGGTTGGCCGTCAATTCTTCAACGAGGGGTGCCAGGCTCTCAACATTGAGCAGGACTTTGAGCTCACCGGCGATGGCCCGTGAGATTTGATCCTGGAGCTCAAAAATATTGTCAAGCGTGCCATCGTAGTTCTCCGACCACAGATGAAAACCATCGTCTGCCTTGATCAATTGAGCGGTAATACGCACTTGATTGCCTTGCTTACGGACCGAACCTTCGAGAATGTGTGAGACATTGAGCGTTTTACCAATCTCACGCATTTCGACATTCTTGCCCTTGAAGGAAAAGGAAGACGTGCGACCGGTGACGCGCAGCTCTGGTACTTTGACTAGGGCGTTCAATATCTCTTCAGCCATACCGTCGGAAAAATATTCTTGATCTTTATTGGGGCTGAGATCGGCGAAGGCTAGAACTGCAATTGATTTTTCAACTTCAACTGTTTCGGTTGAGATTGATTTATCTTCTTCTGTCGTCTCCTCGACAGTAGTGATTATCGCAGTGTCTTTGTCTGGGATCAGGCGGTCTCCAATGATGACAATCACCAAGATCCCAAGCGCCGTGATCAACACATAATCCAGCTTACGCCCGGTCTCCGCGCGAACGCTGTCGCCACCCGAGATAGTGCGGGTCGCCTTAACGCCGTCCGGCGTAACTTCCAAGGCCCAGCCAAGCACCAAGGCGACCGGAAACCCTATTAAGACCAGAACCGTGACCAGCGTATCGAACCAGGTCGGCAGCAATAGCGTTGTTTCTAGAACTACGGCGAGTTGAAGCAACAGCCACCCGACTACCGCGTAGACCGCGGCAATGCGAAACACATTGCGTCTCTGGAGTTCTTGGATCAAGCCGCTCAATGTTTTCCCTCTCGACAGGTCCCTCACGCTTAACATGCCTGCGAAACCTTGTCTCTCTCCCATTCTTTGTTCACTTTCCAAGCGGCAAGATCGCATAATCGGCGACCGAGATCACTTGCCATGTTATTGGCTGCCCGTTAGGGTCCGCGCCGCTTTATCACTATTCCTAAAGGTCAAATATGACGACAGAAGCAGGAACGAACCTGCCATCAGAGCCAGACGCGGGCTATACGCCGTTTCTCAATGTTGGTTTCAACGCCCATGTCGGGCCGATCTTCTGCAAGCCGCCGGAAGTAAATGAGGCTGCGGAGAAAGCTCATTTTTATCTTGAGACCAAAGCCGAACACGCCAATGGCGATGGTTATATCCATGGTGGCCTAATGATGGGCATGGCCGACACCATTCTCGGGGCCCGGGTTCGCATCGCCGTTGAGGACCAGCGGTGCTCGACGGTGTCGCTCAATTGCGATTTCGTGGCACCAGCAAAAATAGGTGATCGCATCACCGGTGTTGCCTGGGTCACGCGCAAAACCCGCTCTGTTGTTTTTGTGAGCGGAACGCTGAATGTTGGCGGCACCATCGTGATGAGTGCGACCGGTATCTGGAAAATTGTCGGCGACCGAGCTTCATCATGAATGGGACGCCTGGATCAAACGGTTCTCTTGCTGTTAATCGCGACGTCGCGCCGCCTCCAGGATATTCGATGATGGAGCTATGGGATCCGTTTGAAGCTTTTATGGGCCCCTATTTCGAAAAACCTGACAACGCTGACTCTCAAGATGCAGATAAGCTCGGTTCTCGAACTCTGGCGTTCTATATCGATGACCGACATGTCAACGCCCACGGGATTTGTCATGGAGGAACTTTCCTGACCTTTGCTGACGCTACCCTCGGTAGTGTCGCCTGGCAGGTGATGGACAAGAAGCCGGTGGTGACGCTCAGTGTCCAAACGAATTTCCTACGACCAGGAAAGGTCGGAGACCTGGTCACGGTCCGTCCGGAACTTGTGCGTGAAACCCGCTCGATTCTGTTCATCAGGGGAACTTTTATGATCGACGAGGAACCAGCGTTCACCGTAACCAGTCTATGGAAAGTGATCGGAGCGAAATAGATTTCACCAAGGTCAATGCGTGACTTCTGCGCCACACTCCAACAACCACAATACTTTTTTAACCTTGTCGTAAGGCCGCTATGGCAATGCTAGCGCTATGGAATCGCGCCAACCAGAATTCGTATTCGGGACCGCCCAATTAGGCATGCCCTACGGCATTGCCAATCGCGACGGCATGCCCAATGCCGAAGCAGCACAGGCGATATTGCAATCTGCAGCGCTTGCCGGCATTCGCACTTTCGATACGGCGCGCGCTTATGGCGAAAGTGAAGTGCGGCTCGGTGAAACGTTTGCTGACGATTCTGACAGCCCGATACTGCTAACCAAACTTGCTCCGTTAAGTGACGTCGCATGTGATGCCGATCGTTTGAGCGTGGAGCATGCGGTTAATAACAGCGTTCAAAAATCGATTGCCAATCTCGGTCAATGTCCCCTTAGCGGCATACTTCTTCATCGAGCCAAACATTTGACCGAATGGGACGGTGCGGTTTGGTCGCGGTTGAAGACATTGCAAGAAACTGAGTTCGTGGAGCGGCTCGGCGTTTCTGTGCAAGACCCGGATGAGCTTGAGTTGGTTCTGAACACTCCGGGTGTGCAACATGTTCAATTACCATTCAATCTGCTCGACCAGCGATGGCACAAAGCGGGCGTGATTGATGCTCTGCGCAAACGGTCCGATATCATCGTTCATATACGCAGTATCTATCTTCAAGGTCTGTTGGTCACAGATGATCCGGCGCTTTGGCCTTCGATCAAAGATGTAGAACCAACAGAAATTCTGGAGATACTGAACGAGCATGTTACATTCTTTAAGCGAAAATCGTTGAGTGATTTGTGTCTCGCTTACGCACGCGCACAAGACTGGGTTCATGGGATTGTCGTCGGGATGGAAACGTTGGATCAGCTTAACACCAATATTGATTTATTCTCCCAGACCCCACTGACTTCAGAACAATGCCTTCTTCTAGAGCGTGCGCTTCCTGAAGTGCCTGACCTGCTTGTCAACCCAACCCTTTGGCCACAAGGTTAGAACATGGCCATAACCACCCCCCCCTTTCCAGGTCTCGAACTTTTCCGTCTTGATGGACGCGTTGCCTTCATCTCAGGTGCGTCAGGTCATTTGGGTTCCGCGGTGACTTGGGGTCTAGCACAAGCCGGCGCCTCTCTTATCCTGAATGGCAGGAATGAAGAACGTTTGAAGTCGCTGAAGACCGCCCTTGAAGAAAAGGGGTTCAGTGCGGAGTGTGCCGTCTTCGACATCATGGATACCAACGAAGTCGAAAAATTTGCAGCAAGTGTCAAGCGCCTGGATGTGCTCATCAACAATGCGTATACCGGCCGCGCTGTGCCCATTGATGCGGCTACGGACGATGACTTTGCGAAAGCCTTCCAATCCGGCGTGACAGCCGCATTCAACTTGAGCCGCGCATTTCTACCGGCGCTCGAAGCATCAGCCAAACCCAAGCACAGTGCATCGATCATCAACATCGCCAGCATGTATGGCAGCGTCAGCCCTGACCCGCGCATCTATGGCGACAGCGGCCTCAACAGCCCACCTTTTTACGGCCCGGCGAAAGCAGGCCTGCTGCAATTGACGCGCTACCTCGCCACCCATTGGGCGCCGAAAAACTTTCGTGTTAATGCGTTGACGCCTGGTCCGTTCCCCACCGCATCGGTGCAAAAAGAGCAGCGGGATTTCATGGCAACGCTGGGCGACAAGAACCCCATGGGTCGCATTGGCCAAGCGCACGAGATATGCGGCCCGGTGCTGTTTTTAGCGTCGGAAGCC
>JAJFIN010000123.1 GCA_021774955.1 Alphaproteobacteria bacterium
TCAATCTCAGGGAGCGACCGGGCTGTCCATCGCGTTGAGGTAAACATGTTGGGAAACACGGTGCTATATAGGCGGTTTCCATCGATTTGAAAACACAAATACAGGCCTTAAAGACAAGATTTTATATGTTGGTCAGAATGATCTTGCCGATGTGCTTGCTGGATTCCATTCGTCGATGGGCATCCCCGGCTTTTTCCAACGGAAATGTGGAATCAATAATCGGTTTGATTCGGCCTTGATCCAATAATGGCCAGATCTTTTCGGCAAGGGCGGATGCTATCGCCGATTTTGATGCTAAGGATTGCGCTCTCAGAGTTGATCCGGTGACAGTGAGGCGCTTCAGCATGATCGGCATGAAATTGATTTCAGCCACAGAGCCCTGTAGATAAGCGATATTGACCATTCGGCCTTCCAAGGCCAAAGCCGAAATATTGCGAGCGATATAATCGCCGCCAACCATATCCAGAATGACATCAACACCACGCCCGTCGGTCAGGGATTTACAAACATCGACAAAGTCTTCCTCACGGTAATTGATTGCTTTCTCCGCGCCCAGTTCCTCGCATGCGGTGCATTTTTCAAGTGAACCTGCGGTTGTGAATACACGCGCACCTGTTAGATTAGCCATCTGGATGGCCATGGTGCCGATACCACTAGAACCACCGTGAATGAGCAAGGTCTCACCAGCGATCAAATGTGTGCGATCAAAAATATTAGTCCACACGGTGAAACACGCCTCCGGCACGGCTGCAGCTTCAATGTCGGACAAGGGTTTTGGAGTTGGCATGGCTAAGGGGGCGTCAACTACGCAATATTCGGCATAGCCACCGCCAGCTATCAAGGCACAGACGCGATCGCCAATTTCATGGTCTAACACACCTGGCCCCAATGCGGCGATTTCGCCTGCGACTTCTAAACCTGGTGTCTCGGGGGCGCCTGGCGGTGGCGGGTAAAATCCTTGCCGTTGGACAATATCGCCTCGATTGACCCCTGCGGCTGCCACTTTGATCAAGACTTCCCCATGTTTTGGTATTGGTGTCGGAATAGTTGCAGGTTTTAAAACGTCGGCATCGCCGGGCTTTTCAATGGCGATGGCAGTCATAGATTTGGGGGGCGTGTTCGTCATCGAAGGCTCAACTTTCCGTAAGGCGCGTTGCGTGAATTCAGTCAGAGACTCACGTCACAGAGCGAGTCACAATTAAGCGTAAATGGGGCTGCCGGTGCCTGGCAAGAAGGTTTCGCGTGGTGGCCTGATGGGTCTTGGTTCACTTTTGGGAGGTGCCGATGGATTCGGAGGACTATGAAGGGGTCAAAAAGCCCTCAGATGGACTTTATGCGGTGTTGGATACGTTTTCTGTTGAGGAGCTGGAAGCGCGCATTGAACTGCTGGAGTATGAAATTGTCAGGTGTCGCGAAATGATTACTTCCAAGCAAGCATCACTTGCAAATGCGGAGCAGTTTTTCAAAACGGCGTGATTGGGTGCAAAAATCGAAAATTCGCTAAAATCCCAAGAATTCTTGGGGATTGTACCCAGATGACACATGTTTTGGGAGCTATTTAGGCACAAAACCTGCTTATTAATTTGTCATAATATTTTGTGGCGTATATTGGACCCACCCTTGTTAACCAATATCAACGCCTTATGAAGTCAAGGGATGTGAGTGTATGAGTAGCGATAACACATTCAAAGGAACTAATGAGCCAGATTCGGGCAACGGTTTTCTGAAAGCCGCTGCTGCAAAGGATTTTGCTGCATCGGAGGTATTCACCAAGCTGTTTCAGGATGGCATGGCGATGGTGGAAGAAACGGCAGCCTATTTAGACGGGCCCGGAAGAATGGAATCCAAGGGTCTACCGCGCAAAGTTGCACTTGCCTATGCCGGTGAGAGCATGCGTCTGACCACGCGTTTAATGCAGGTCGCGTCATGGCTGCTCGTTCAGCGAGCGATAAAAGAAGATGAGATGGAGCCTACGGAAGCGGCAGAGGAGAAATATCGCTTATCTGCCCAGGAGATTTGTCGGGGCCCTGGTATGGAGGCCGCCGATCTCTTGCCCGAGCGTCTTGTTGATCTTCTCCAGCGCAGCGAGCAACTCTATGACCGAGTCGATCGGCTCGACACGGATATGTACCTTGCTGACGATGGCGAGCCAAAAGAACGCGTTTCAGACCATCTTAGCAAGCTAGAACAAGCGTTTGGTGGTTTTGCGAGAGATTGATTTTCTGATTTTGAATAAAAAAACACCGCGCTCCAAAACGCGGTGTTTTTTATTTTTGTAACAGGTTCAGGGTCTATTCAGAACCCAAGAATCCCTCAAATTTCTTCTTGAAGCGCCCGACCCGGCCGCCTGTGTCAATCAACGAATGACCGCCTCCAGTCCATGCAGGATGTGAAGTTGGGTCGATTTCTAAAGTCAGAGTATCACCTTCAGAGCCGTAGGTGGAACGCGTCTGGAATGTGGTTCCATCGGTCATTTGAACGGTTATAAAGTGATATTCGGGATGCCCTTCTTTTTTCACGGCAGCCTCCGTATTCCTGTTTAGGCGAAATTGAAGGCCGGTTTATAGCCACGACTTCACTCAGGCGCAAGCTTTTAACATTTAGGCTCAAAACCAGTTTCCCCGCTTTGGATTGTGCTCTAAAGGTTTTGACGACCAGAAACGGGTTCTAGGGGATAAACATTGAGCGATACCAATCCATTGGAGGCCGAACGAGCCAGATCACGCGATTTACGTTCACTCGCGGCTCTGTGGCCGTTTGTCTCTGCCTACAACGGGCAACTCTCGGTCGTCTTGGTAATGCTTTCGATTGCAGCGGCAGCTACGCTGGTCGTTCCGATGGCATTACGTGACATTGTTGATCATGGTTTTTCCAACGACGATATTAGCTATATCGACCGCGTATTTCAGCTGTTTTTAATCGTGGCCCTGGTTCTTGCCTTGTCATCGGCTTGCCGGTTCTTTTTTGTCATGAGGCTGGGTGAGCGGGTCATCGCTGATGTTCGTATGGCGGTTTACAATCATGTCATTACACTCAGTGCCTATTTTTTTGAACGCACGCGAACGGGTGAGATTGTTTCTCGATTGACAACCGACACCACTCTTATCCAATCAATCGTCGGGGCTAGCGCTTCGATTGCCCTTCGCAATGTTGTGATGCTTGTCGGCGCTTTGTTAATGCTTGTTTGGACCAGCCCCAAACTGTCAGCTCTATTTGTTGTTGCGGCACCCATTATTATCTTTCCATTGATTATTTTTGGTCGACGCGTCCGGGGATTGTCTCGTCAAGCGCAAGGTCATGTTGCCAGCACCAGTGCGCTGGCAAGCGAAAGTCTCAATGCGGTTCAAACCGTGCAGGCATTCGCGCAAGAAGATCGAGAACGCCATCGTTTTGCCGCCGCTGTTGAGCAAACGTTCCAAGCGGCAAGTAGGCGGATTGGGTTCCAGGCGGTCTTGACCTCGATTATCATCTTTCTGGCCTTTGCCAGCGTTGATGGAATTCTCTGGATTGGTGCTCGCGAGGTCGCCAAAGGAGCCATGACCGGTGGGCAATTGCTACAATTTGTGATGCTTGCGGTTCTGGCAGCGTCGGCGCTCGGCTCATTGAGCGAAGTCTGGGGTGAAGTGCAGCGTGCGGCTGGCGCGTCGGAGCGTCTAATGGAGCTGTTGCATACGCCTAATGAAATCCATGCGCCGTCGGCGCCTGAAGCACTACCTGCCAAACCGAAACTGTCGATCGCATTTGATCATGTGACGTTTGAATATCCCTCGCGCAAGAATGTCTCCGTGCTGCGGGATTTCTCGTTGTCTATTGCGCCAGGTGAAAAAGTTGCTCTGGTCGGACCTTCTGGCGCAGGTAAAAGCACGGTTTTTCAGTTGTTACTTCGGTTTTATGATACGCAGGATGGAGCGGTTCGGATAGATAACATTGATGTCCGGGAAGTCGACCCTCAAGCGTTACGACGGCTTTATGCCTTCGTTCCGCAAGAGACGGTGATCTTTGGAACCTCTACGCTGGATAATATTCGTTACAGTCGTCCGGACGCTTCAATGAAGGCGGTGTCAGCGGCCGCTGCGGCGGCAACAGCTGATCGGTTTATCACGCAGCTTCCTGAAGGTTATGATACGCCTATGGGAGAGCGCGGCGTGACGTTATCTGGGGGACAACGTCAGAGAATTTCTATTGCACGCGCACTGATTTCCGATGCTCCGATTCTGCTGCTCGATGAGGCGACAAGCGCGCTCGATTCTGAAAGTGAGCATCTGGTTCAAAATGCGCTTGATACTCTGATGGAGGGGCGGACAACCTTGATGATCGCTCATCGTCTTTCCACTGTCCTCAAAGCAGACCGTATAATCGTCATGGATGAAGGCAGGATTGTTGAAGAAGGTACACACGCGGATCTTGTCGCAAAGGGTGGGCTTTATGCTCATTTAGCTAAACTGCAATTCACTGATCAGCGTAGTGACAATGTCACGCCTTTGGTTCGTGCCTAGCTGATATTGGGGGAACTATGATGAATTCTAAATGGTTGCGTAACAGCCTCTATGTGGCTTTCTTCTTGGTGCTTGCTTTTTCCTATTTTGTTGTCCGAACACTTACCCATGCCAATCACTTTCTGACTTTGACACGGGATTTTGGTGGAACTTGTGAGCGTGTGCCGGGCGCGATAGGAACGGAAGACCTTGAGATCGATCATCAATCCGGGTTGGTTTATGTTTCATCTTATGATCGGCGTGGAGGCTTTCTGGTTAAACCAGGGAGTGATCCAATGCGCGGGGATATCTACCTTTACGATATGAACCTGCCGGATATTGGTTTCGTATCGATAACGTCGTGGGCGGACCATCCGGAGATCGAAGACTTTCGCCCGCACGGTCTTAGTCTGTATGAAGGACCTGATGGCCAGAAGACCTTAATGGTAATTAGCCATCCAGCATACGGTCATGTCGTGGAGATTTTCGACATCATCGAACACGCCACGCTTGAAGGTCCCATCGATATTGAGTTGCGCCATCGCCGATCGGTGCAGGATCCTTTAATTGGGCGACCCAATGATTTGGTGGCGGTCGGGCCAGATGCTTTTTATGTCAGCAACGATCATGTTTATGAGTCAGGTTTTCGGCGGCAATTGGAGGATTATTTTAGGCTTAGCAAAACAACGGTGGTTTATTTCGATGGGACGCGCGCTTCAATTGCGGCGGATGATTTGACTTATGCCAACGGCGTCAATGTTAGTCTTGATGGTGACACGATATATGTGGCTGAAACGACCGACCATCTTGTGCGGCTGTATGATCGTGATATTGCGACCGGTGCGTTGACACAAGTTGACCAGGTTGATTTTGGAACCGGTGTCGATAACCTTGACGTGGCACCCGACGGATCAGTTTGGATCGGCGCACATCCGAAAGTGCTTGAAGTTGCCAAACACGCTAAAGATCCTACGCATCCTTCTCCGTCACAAGTAATCAAGCTTGTGCCCAACGCCAACGGTGCTGGTGGGTCGATTGAGCAGGTTTACATCGATCTTGGCGAGGAGATTTCGGGTCTCAGTGTGGCCGCTCTCTATGGTGATCAAATGATCCTTGGGCAGATCTTCGATGATGGAATATTGGTTTGTGCTTTACCGTAATCAGCGCTCGGTTAGCTTAAACTCAATGCGGCGATTGCGCCTGAGCGCGTTAGCGTCACCACCTAAGTCGAGAGGATGAAATTCACCAAAGCCCGCGGCAACAAGACGATTTTCCGGTACGCCTTGATCGGTGAGGTAGGTGACAACAGCGATCGCACGAGCGCTTGAAAGGTACCAGTTCGAAGGAAACTCGGGCGTGTTGATAGGTATGCGATCCGAATGACCATCGATGCGTAAAACCCAGTTTACTTCACCGGGAATGGTGGTCGCAATCTCCTGCAAGACCGAGGCAATCTTGATTAATTCTAGCTGCCCACTGGGCGACAGGGCAGCCGAACCTGAGGTGAACAGCACTTCTGACTGAAGAATGAAACGGTCACCGACAATCTCAATATCTGCTCGATCGCCTAAAACCTTGCGCAGGCGGCCAAAAAACTCTGAGCGATATTGAGCGAGTTCTTGAACCTTTTGTGCGAGGGCAGTGTTTAACCGTTTGCCGAGGTCGACGATCACGGCCTTGTTCTCGGCGTCACGGACGTCTGATGCATCAAGCACTTCTTGTAGGCTGGCCATCTGGAGGCGGAGCGCTGCTAGTTGCTCGTTGAGCAGGGTTATTTGTGCTTGCGCCTGGGCTGACAGTTTACGTTCATCGTCAAGTGAGGCGTTGAGACCAGCGATTTCGGTGCTGGCGGCATTCTTATCGGCTTTCAGTGTGTTGACATAACCTTGGAGTTGATTGATCTCGTTTTTTGTGACCGCTTCCCGGTCTGTGAAGTCCGCAAGGCTGGCACGCAATGCAGCGACGCTGCTTTCAAATTCATTAGCCTTGCTCTCCTCCAGGTTTAGCAAGACGCTGAGTTCGACGATGCGGGCATTGAGCTGGGCTAATGCCTTGTCGCGACCAGAAAGGGCTTGACCAAAATAAAACTGCGCTAAAACAAATATTGAAAGCAGGAAAACAAGAACTAACAACAACGTTGCTAAGGCATCGACAAAGCCCGGCCAATAATCTGCTGAGAATGCTCTATTTCGTCGTGATGACGCCCGCATGGTGATCAGTCCTGCTCGTCTTTAGCGGCACGCTCAAAAATCGAAATGAGGGTCTTGGTCAACACACGCACATCATCTCTGATGTCATGCAGCATCGCCTTTTGCTCAGCAGGGCCATCGATCTGAAATTTGTGGACGGCGGTTTTGAGATCGGCTGCGGCTTCACGAAGATCTTGCGCGGCGCTGCTGTCAGTGTGTGTTTGCTCATCAGAGTGAGCGGGTAGATTTTCGATGGCTTCGACCAGACGTTGCACAAGGGTTTCATCGGGTGCTGCTTTTTGTTCAAGTGATTTGCGTAAAGACCGGACCTCTTCTACCAAAACAGACATAGAGGTATCGCTCTGTGTTGTCCTCGGATCGTTTGGTGTTGGTATTAGAGAAGGTTCTGCCATGCCTTCAATCGGATCGTTATCCCAATCGGTTTGATTGTGCACTTGCGTGCGGGTCGATAGGTATTCTTCTAATTCATTGTAAAACCGATTTTGCGCTTGGCCAGCACGCAGATCCAAGAATCCAAGAACGAGTGATCCAGCTAGCCCAAAGAGTGACGATGAAAAAGCGATACCCATACCAGATAAAGGAGCTTCAAGGCCGGTTATGAGATCACCGAAAACTTGTTCTGGCGGTGCTTCGTTAAAAGACAGTGTGCGGATCGACTCTCCCACCGCTGTGATGGTGTGGAGCAACCCCCAAAAAGTTCCGAGTAGACCGAGGAATATAAGAAGACCAATCATGTAGCGTGCGATCTCGCGAGATTCGTCGAGACGACTACCAATCGAATCAAGAATAGAACGCAATGCTATAGCTGAAAGCGACATTACACCTTGGCGATCGCGCAACATTGCCGCCATGGGTGCCAGCACATTGGGCGGCGGTCCGGCGGCAGGGCCCAATGCACCAGGGTCTCCCATTCGGTAATCTTCCACCCAGCGGATTGCTGGTACGAGACGCGAAACCTGTAAGAATGAATAGAGTATACCAATCAGCAAAACGCCGAGGATGAGGCCGTTCAAGAATGGGTTTGCGTGGAAGGCTTGGATGATTTGTCCCAAGAGAGCGGTTGCAATCAATGCAACGACCATCAAGAACAAAACCATTCCGGCAATGAACGACCCTGGTCGGGTCATGCGGAACAAATCGGAAGTGTCATCTCGGCCCATGGATATCTCCCGCGAAGGTCTGGTCACGCTAGCTAAAACGTGGATTGTGGCGCAGAAGCGACCATAATGGAGAAATTTCCGAAATTTGGTTAATTAATTAATAGATTTGCAGGTTTGTGTCCCTACCCCTAGAGACATGGTCTTACGTCCACCCTTGGGATGGCGATATTCTACGCATAAATTTATAATGACGAGGCGCGACTGCGCCTTCTCGAACCTTGGTCGAATTTCTTAGCCCAATTAGACCAAACTTCTATTTATAAACCAAAGCACTATCGTCTAGGTCAGCCGCAGGCAGTTCGTCTTTTTCGGTATAATAGTCCTGGGCGAAGACCCACGGTGCATGATCGCCTTGTTTCGGCATCATGTGCATCGAGCGCATCAGGTAACCAGGGTTGAAGTTCTCAGGATCGATGAAGGGCAGAGCAGGCATGCCTTTGTCTTCATCACGCAGCTCTGGCGTAACTACTTCGGCTTTTTTTTTGTCCATATGATTAAGAAGCCTACAGACGAATGTTGATATCAGATCAGAACGCAGGGTCCAGCTGGCGCGTAGATACCCAAAAACCCATGCCATATTGGGGACGCCGGTGAACATGAAGCCGCGATAGGTTGTGTGGTCAGCGAAGGTGAGCGGTGTGTTATCGATTGTGAAATTGATATCACCAAGCACGCATAGGTCAAAACCGGTTGCGGTTAAAATGATATCAGCTTTAAGTTCGTCACCTGATTCCAATAAGACACCTTTTTCTGTGAATGTTTCGATTTGATCAGTAACTACTGATGCTTTGCCGGAATTGATACCCTCAAAAAGATCACCGTCTGGTACGAAGGCAATCCGCTGGCGCCATGGCCGGTATTTGGGTGTAAAATGTTTTTCAACGTCAAAGTCAGACCCCAAATACATACGGGCCGCTTCAATCAACTCTTCCTTTAAGAGTTCCGGTTCTGAGAAGGAACGTTCAGTGATGATCTTGCTGTCATGCAGGATCTTCTTACGGACGATCTCGTGGATCCATTCGTCAGGAAGATCAAGCTCGCGCAACGTATCGGCCATCTCGTTGCGATTTTCACCGGGGATGAAATAAGTTGGTGAGCGCTGCAGCATGGTGATGTGTTTGCAATCCGCAGCCATGGCCGGAATGACGGTTGCGGCCGTCGCACCTGAACCGATTACCAGTACGTTCTTGTCTTTATAGTTGAGGTCTTCCGGCCAAGTCTGTGGGTGAACGATCTGACCTTTGAATCGGTCCATGCCTTTGAAGTCCGGCGTGTAACCTTCTGAATGGCGATAGTAACCTTGGCACATCCATAGGAAATTACAGGTGAATGTGAGTGTTTCACCAGTACCGGTATGTTCTACTTCCAGCGTCCACAGTTTGTCCTTGCTAGACCAGGTCGCGCTTTTAATCAGATGTTTGTAGCGGATGTGTTTGTCGATACCATTTTCTTCAATGGTCTCGTTCATATATTTGAGGATTTCGTCGGCTGTTGCGATTGGTGCACCCGACCACGGTTTGAACTTGTAGCCGAAGGTGAAGAGATCGCTATCTGAGCGGATGCCTGGGTATTTATGTGTCAGCCAGGTGCCGCCAAAACTCTCTTGGCTTTCCAAGATCGTGTAGCTTTTGTCTGGGCAGTCCTGTTGCAAATAGTAAGCGGCACTGACACCAGAAATTCCAGCACCAACGATTAAAACATCGACGTGATGAACCATTGTTCCTCCTCATTGTGCGCTTCTTTCGACACGAGCACTTTGTTTGTTCTTTTAGAGGTGTAGATTTGGAGGACAGCTTGGCCCGGCGCCTTGATCTGGGTCAATATAATTCGTGTTCATTGTGATCTTTGGTCGCGGAGTGCGGTCATTAACCAAACATCGGTCAGGCGTTGGCCTTTTTAATCGCTTTGGCAAGTTGTGCTTGAAGGCTTTCATTGGCGGCGATGAGGCTGCCAGTCTCGAGCGAGCGTCGTCCGCCGTCGATATCAGAAACGGTGCCGCGTGCTTCACGCACGAGCAATACACCAGCAGCGATGTCCCAGATGTTCAGATTGCGTTCCCACATGCCGTCGAAGCGTCCAGCCGCAACGTAGGCCAAATCAAGGGCCGCGGATCCGGTACGACGCACGCCTGCTACCTGACGCATGATCAGGGAGAGTTCTTTCAAAAAACCATCCTGGTCCGGACGGCCCTCATGAGGGATACCTGTTACCAACAAAGCATCTGACAGATTGTCGCGTGATGAGACCCGCAAACGGCGATCATTCAGATAGGCGCCTTTGCCGTGTTCGGCCCAGAAAATTTCATCCCGGATCGGATTATAAATAAGGCCTGCAATCAGCGCGCCTTCGCGTTCAAGTGCAATCGATATTGCAAACTCTGGAAACCCATGCATGAAATTCGTGGTGCCGTCGATCGGATCGATAATCCAGCGATGGGTTTTATCAGTCCCTTCAACGACACCGGCTTCTTCCATGAGGAAGCCATAGGCGGGGCGCGCGCGTTCTAGTTCTTCCTGGAGTGTTCGTTCAACACGCAGGTCGGCAGCGGTGACAAAATCACCGGGTCCTTTGCGTGAGACTTGCAAGTTTTCAACTTCACCAAAATCGCGCACCAGACCGCGCGCAGCTTTGCGTGCAGCTGAGACCATGACATTTACGGTTGCGGACCAAATGGGCATCTATTCAGCTCTTTTGAGGTAGGTAGAATCTTCCGTCGTAACCACGATCTTTTCACCTATTCCAACAAAGGGTGGCACCATGACCCGCAAGCCATTCTCCAAGACTGCTGGTTTGTAAGAAGAGGCCGCGGTTTGCCCTTTTACCGTTGGTTCGGTTTCGGTAATTTCGAGGGTCACATGTTCGGGTAGGGAAATACCGATGGGTCGATCTTCATGAGTATTGATTGTGACCGTCATGCCATCTTGTAAATAGACTGCTTGATCGCCGACCCAGTCCGATTGTAGTTCGATCTGCTCGTAATTTTCCAAATCCATGAATGTCAACATGTCGTCATTGGCAAACAGAAATTGATGATCTTTCTGCTCCAGCCGCACGCGTTCGACGGTTTCAGAGGAACGAAAGCGCTCGTTCAGTTTGGTGCCATCGATCAAATTTTTCAGTTCTACTTGGTTGAAGGCACCGCCTTTGCCAGGCTTGACTGACTGGGTTTTTACCGCTGACCACAAGCCACCCTTATGCTCGATGACATTACCGGGGCGGATTTCGTTACCGTTAATTTTCATGCTCTCGTTTGCCGCTTCTTGGAGGGTCAGGAAATTTGGCGGACCCTATCAACTAGGTCGACGGGACACAATGTTTGTGATTATTCGAAGAATTTGTTGAATGCTTTGACTGCCGTGGCGGGCCCTTCAGGGTGATTCCAGACGCCCGAGGAGACAGCTAGAAAGTCAGCACCGGCTTCGATCAGTGGGGAGCAATTGTCAGTCGTGATCCCGCCGATGGCAA
>JAJFIN010000124.1 GCA_021774955.1 Alphaproteobacteria bacterium
CGCGGTTCTGGTTCTTCAAATAAGGGATTTCTTCCGTAGGACCTAAGCAAAGCGGATGCGCCCCGCCAAACAAAAAATTTGCGTCAAATAAGGAATTCATATCATCAACATCCACTGGTCCATAGGCAACGCGTCCTGTCGCCGTTTTCACCTCGATCAACGGTTCGGCCCAGATCAAACCACGGCTGCCATTGCGGACAAGATTGATTGGAACACCCTTTTTAACTGCTTGCTGCATGATTTCTTTCGCAACTTCGTCTGCTCCCAGAGCAACCGATGCAGAATCAAGTGGAACAAAGATGGTGACGGTCTCAGACATCCTGTTCCTCTCCAATTGAGATGTTTTGTAGCTCGTCAAGTTTATCTGTTGTGACGCGCCCAAACAATTTTCCATTGACCATGACAGCAGGACCGCAGGCGCATAGCCCAAGACAAGCAACAGGTTCCAACGCAATTGAGCGATCCTCGCGCGCTGTATCCAACTTGGTATTCAGTATGTCTTGTGCATGTTTGGTCAATTCGCGGGCACCGACCGCCTGGCAGGCCTCCGCTTGGCAGATACGGATTGTCGTTTGTGCCGGAGGATCCTCCTTGAAATCGTCATAAAAACTTATGACGCCTGCTACCTCAGCCTTGGACAAATTGAAGATGTCCGCGGTGATTTCTACTGCACTGGGTCCTAGATATCCAAACCGGTCAGTAAGATGGCGCAACGCCATCGTAAGTGGCCCACGACGCGCATGCACTTCTCGCGAAATCTCTTCCGCTAATCCCTTCGACCAAAGTTCATATGCAGACATGTTTTTACTCAGTTAAATGAGTGGCACGACAGATCAATAGACAACCACGGACCTGATGGATTCACCTTCATGCATCAAGTGAAAAGCATTATTGATGTCTTCGAGCGGCATTGTATGGGTGATTAAATCGTCGATATTGATTTTGCCGTCCATATACCAGTCGACGATCTTGGGTACATCGGTTCGACCACGCGCGCCACCAAACGCAGTCCCACGCCAGACACGCCCGGTTACCAATTGAAAGGGCCGCGTTGAAATCTCTTGTCCAGCACCTGCCACACCAATGATCACGCTTTCACCCCAGCCCTTGTGGCAACATTCAAGCGCTTGTCGCATGGTTTGGACATTACCGATACACTCGAAAGAATAGTCGGCCCCACCACCGGTGAGATCGACAATTGCTTCCACCACATCATCAACTTTTGTTGGGTTGATGAAGTCGGTCATACCAAACTTCGTGGCCAACGGAACACGACCCTCGTTTAAATCCACGCCAATAATCTTGTTGGCCCCAACCATACGTGCACCTTGAATGACATTGAGACCGATACCGCCCAAGCCAAAGACCACAACATTGGAGCCGGGCTCCACTTTGGCATCAAAAGCAACGGCACCGACGCCGGTGGTCACACCGCAACCGATATAGCAAATCTTGTCAAAGGGAGCGTCGTCGCGGACTTTCGCTACTGCAATCTCCGGCAGGACCGTAAAGTTTGAGAAGGTTGAGCAGCCCATGTAATGATAAATCGGTTCGCCATTGAATGAAAATCTGGACGTGCCATCGGGCATTAATCCCTGCCCTTGCGTTGATCTCACCTTCTGACAAAGGTTTGTTTTGGGATGGAGACAATATTCGCATTCCCGGCATTCAGGCGTGTAAAGCGGAATAACATGATCACCCGATCTGACGGAGGTTACACCCGCCCCGACCTCGCGAACGATACCCGCACCTTCATGGCCCAGGATCGCTGGAAATATTCCCTCGGGATCATCTCCAGACAATGTGAAGGCATCCGTATGGCAGACCCCAGTGGCCATCACCTCGACGAGGACCTCCCCCGCTCTCGGTCCTTCAAGCTGGACGGTTTCAATCGTCAAATCTTTTCCTGCCGAAAGGGCAAGTGCCGCGCGTGTATCCATTTGATCGTCCTTGAGAATTGAATTTCAAGCTGTTTCTCTTCATAAACGAGTTAGGCAATTTCTCCAAACATCGTATAACACTTTACGTCCAACAATCGCCGCTCCATTTAACGGTAATTTTCCCTTGCCCGGAATGCGAAATTGTCATCACCAACAAGTTGAGTTTGATTATGAGCCAAGAAATAAAATCCTTTTATCCCCCCCTTCGTACTCTTATGGGGCCAGGCCCGTCTGATGTTCACCCCCGTGTCTTGGCTGCAATCGCAAAGCCGACCATTGGTCACCTTGATCCCGCTTTTCAAGATCTAATGGAGGATATCAAATCCGGATTGAGATACGCGTTTCAAACCGAGAACAGCCTGACCTTTCCGGTTTCCGCTCCGGGATCTGCAGGCATGGAAGCTTGTTTTGTCAACCTGGTGGAGCCAGGTGACAAAGTCATCATTGCACAGAATGGCGTATTCGGAGTGCGCATGAAAGAAAATGTTGTGCGCTGTGGTGGGACTGCGATTGTGGTTGAACATGATTGGGGTACCGCGATTGACCTTCAGCGCGTTGAAGGCGCCCTAAAGGAAAGCCCGGACACCAAAGTACTCGCCTTCGTTCATGCCGAAACATCGACGGGTGTTTTATCCGATGCGCAAGCTCTCTGCGCGCTAGCCCAACAACACGATTGTCTCTCAATCGTCGATGCTGTGACAAGCCTCGGTGGTGTAAATGTGGAAGTAGATTCTTGGGGTGCCGATGCAGTCTATTCAGGCACACAAAAATGCCTATCCTGCCCGCCGGGAATTTCACCTGTGACGTTTTCCGACCGTGCAGCTGAAACGGTTCGAAACCGCACTCACCCAGTTGGTAGCTGGTTTTTGGACTTGAACCTGGTCATGGCTTATTGGGGTGGTGATGGCGGACGCACTTATCATCACACAGCCCCGGTGAATGCCATGTACGGTCTTCATGAAGCGCTACTGATGTTGCAGGAAGAAGGATTAAAACTCGCTCACAATCGTCACAGCGGGATACAAAAAGCATTTGTCTCTGGAATTGAAGCGATGGGTTTGACCCCCCTGGTGGACGTGGACAACAGACTTCCCCCACTCACAACGGTTTGCGTGCCAGATGGCATTGATGAAGCTGCCACAAGAGCGCACCTTCTGAAGACCTATAACTTAGAGATTGGCGCAGGTCTTGGTCCGTTAGCGGGAAAAGTTTGGCGCATCGGTCTCATGGGACATTCTGCAAGAATGGAAAACGTCCTTCTTTGTTTGACCGCGTTGGAAGACGCCTTGATCAGACAGCAAGCAAAAATCGAACCTGGTGCTGCAAACGCCGCAGCGATAGCCATGTTTGACAACTTTGTTTAGTTTAGTCGCTCAGTTAGCCGGAGACGGCGAAGTGAGTTTGCCGGTCGTTGCTTCATCGGTCCGAGCAATTCCGCTTCCGAGAAATATAACGAATGGCAGGCTGACGAGGCTCATCCACATTATGAGCTTGAAGTCGTTTGTATACCCAATCATGAGCGCTTGTTGGTTGACCGCACCATCAAGAGCTAAAAGTCCCAATGGCGTATCTAACGACCACAAAAACGGCATCGCTTTTGAGTGATAGATCGGATCAAGAACTGAGATGTTTTCCGCAAGCGAGGCATGGTTTTGCTGCACACTCCATCCCAATAGGCCCATGACAATTGACACCCCGATGGAACTGCCGACATTGCGGACGAGGTGAAACAGTGCCGCAGCTTCCGTGCGGAGATGTGGCTCCAGGGTCGTGTAGGCTACAGTTGAAAGCGGTACAAACACGATACCAATTCCAAAGCCTTGCATAAAACCCGTACTTAGAATGTCGCCAACGGTCACATCCATCGTGAAATGGGTCATTTGCCAAAGCGCAAACGATGTTAAGAGCAAACCGCCACCGACCAAGTATCGGACATCAACCTTGCCAACGATCCGGCCAACGACCAACATTGATAGCAACATTCCTACTCCTCGTGGTGCGAGGATTATTCCGGTCTTGATGACTGGATATCCAATCAACCCCTGCAAAAATAGCGGGAGCAAAGCCATCGTCGCCAACATCAACACACCAACAAAGAAAATGAAGACAAGGCTGGTTACGTAATAGCGATCTTTGAAGATACCAATTTCGAGGAAGGGCCTTTTCGCAGTCAACAGCTGGACCACAAATAGATAGAGGCACAAAGCAGCGATTGTTGCTTCGGCGATAATTTCCACGGATTCGAACCAGTCCTTTGAAGTGCCGCGATCAAACATCATTTGAATAGCAGCCACCGCAATAGCCAAAGTCGCAAACCCAATAAGATCGAATGGCCGTCCCCGTTCCATGCGTTTTTCTTGAGAAAAGAAAACGATGCCAAGAAAAGATATGATGCCAATCGGCAAATTGACGTAGAACACCCAACGCCAAGAAGAATATTCGGTTAAGAAACCACCCAATGTTGGACCGATCACAGGGCCAATCATAATTCCAATACCGGTGAGTGCCATGACCTGACCAAATTTCTCACGCGGATAGGAATCCATCATCAGCGACTGCGACAAAGGAGCAAACGACGCGCCAAACGCACCTTGTAAAAACCGAAACAGAACAATTTCATAAAGGCTGTTTGATGCGCCACACATCATCGAGCAACCAGTGAACCCCACCACCTAAATGAGCAGAACGTTCTTCCGGCCGAATTTTGTGGCCATGAACCCCGCGAAAGGCGTGAAGATTGCAGAAGCGACGACGTAGGACGTCAGCACCCAAGCTATTTGATCCTGAGTGGCTGTCATTGCACCCATCATATGGGGCAAGGCGATTTGCGCGATTGTCAAATCCATCGCATGCATAAACATGGCGAGCATAGTGGCACTGACCATAAGCCCACGATGTTCAACTCGATCTTGTGTGATAAATTTAAGAACGGACATGCTTTTTGACCAAATTCGGATTTATTCCGAACCCACAACAGGTGTAGGCCGGATAACCGCACGCCTTCCAAATCCAAATAAGCCGCGACGAAAACCAGTATCGATCTTTACCTTGGCACTCATGCCAGCTCTCAAAATCGGGCCTTGTTGTTGTTCCTCAACAGAAACCCGAACCGGAATGCGTTGTACAATCTTAACCCAATTCCCGGTGGCATTCTGGATCGGGAGGACTGAAAACTCAGCACCGGTTGCTTGGCTTATGGTTTGAACGGTGCCGGTCCATTGGTGATCGGGATAAGTATCTACACGAATGGTTAGTTTTTGCCCCGGGCGCACGTGAGCCAGATCCGTTTCCTTGAAATTAGCTTCGACCCAAACACCCTCTGTCGCTACTAAACCCATCACCGGCCGACCGGTTGTGACATACTCTCCGACCTTTGGCATGTCGTTTGTCACACCCGAAAACGGTGCGCGCACTTCCGTGTGTTTAAGATCTAGAAGCGCTTTGTCCAAGCTCGCTTGAGATGCCAAAAAGCTGGGATGTTGCTCAATGGGTATTTCGATATTGCCGCCTAATTTGGCCAATATGCTCTGAATGTCTTGTGTTGTGACAGCGATTTGGTGTTGAGCGACTTCCATTTCATGACGCGCCCGATCCAGTTGGGAGCTGGATATCACACGCTTGTTCGCAAGGGATTGCTGACGCTGATACTCTCTTTCACTAAAAGCTGCGTCAGACAGGGCAATTATCAATTGGCCCTGTTTTTCCTCGTGTGATGCTCGAAGCGCTTCTATTTCGCTTCGCGTGGTGTTGAGATTGGCTTGTGCTTGTTGCAGGGCTATTTGATAGGGCGCCGGGTCAATACGGAACAGTACGTCGCCAGAATTGACGGCTTGATTACTATTGATCAGACGCTCCAATATGGGACCAGAAACTTCAGCGCTGATGAAGGCTTTTCTTGCTTTCACATAAGCATTGTCTGTATCCGCATACCGACCGCCTGTTGCGTAGAAATACCCGCCAATCAATATCGCGACGAGAGGGCCCAGTGCGAATAAAATGGGACGCAGTTTTGAATCAATTAACGGCGCTCTCCCCAGTGATGGACTCTGTTTTTCGCGGCTATCTGTGTCTGTCTTTTCTGGATCACCGGTTTGCGGGTTACTTTTAAGTTGAACGACTTCATCGGCCATGGGCTGTTCCCAATTGTTTTTCTTCTTCTACTTTTTCTTCAGCGCCAGCTGTTTTTGGTAATTCCCCAGCTAGAAGGTTACTTCGTATAGTGATTAATGTCTTCCGGAAGATTTCAAAGTCTTGTTCCGAAATACCGTCTGTTACAAACTCTCTTATCGACGCGGCTCGTTTCCACATCTCTTCAAGGACCGGCATTGCGCCAGGACCAAGATATAGATTTACAGCGCGGCGATCGCCGGGGTCGGGGCGGCGTTCGACGAGTGATGCGCTCTCCATGCGATCTAAGGTTCTGGCAAGCGTAATCGGTTGAAGTTCAAGGATGTCGGCTAAAGCCGCCTGAGTAATGCCCTCGCGTAACGACAAATGAGCCAGCACGCGAGATTGCGCTTGAGTGAGTCCCAGCGTTTGCACTTTACGGTCAAAAGCTTTGCGCAGAAAACGGGCAGCATCATGGAGCAAAAAGCCAAAGC
>JAJFIN010000125.1 GCA_021774955.1 Alphaproteobacteria bacterium
CTTGCCAAAGCGGCATGATAGGGTTTGTAGAGTGCGTCAATTCTTGCCAACACATCGTCAAAACAAAGTTTTGTTTTATAAATTTCCGCACCGTCGGCAACTACGCGTGCCACAGTTCCAAGCCCGGACGCCACACGCACAGAACGCGTGTTGACGTAGCTTGGCAGCACATCGTTGAACATGCGGGGGTCGAGTTCAAACGGTTCGCGATTAACATCGCAAAAGGCGCGAGGAAATTCTGCTGCCAAGAGCGGAGCTCCCATCGACGGGGCCGCAGCAAATAATTCATCAACAAAACTATCTTCAGAATGGCGCAGCGCTAGATCTCCCAAACGCGACGATTCCAAAAACGCCGACGGATAACGTCGTCCAGAATGGGGTGATGAAAAAATAAATGGTGTCGTCTGATTTTGTGGTTCAACCAGTGAATAGGGCGGGTCAAATTCGTCAAGACACGCAACAAGCGGTGAGCGTTCGACAAGTTCTTGGACCGAACTAAAAGCAGTCGTTTCACTCATCGTCGTCAGATCCATAATACCGTACCCTTGAACACGATTCATCCAAATCGAGAGAATCTGAACTCAACTATAGCTAATTCAGCGAAGCTGACCAGAAATGTTATCGACCAAACCCGTGTAGCGCATGAATTCTGAATTAAACGCGCAAGATTTGTCGAGATATCCACAATTGCGAAGAAACTTTAACCAGAATTTACCCTTTTTGTTTAGGTTGGAATTTCTGACTAAAACGGCGGAGTGCCCTGTCGAAATGATGTGACAAGGTCGAATGAGACCGGTAAGTTCACAGAGATTCGGGGCAAATCCGCATTCGGGCGAAGGCAACATCAAACCAATGGCCAAGATCCTGCTTGCAGAAGATGATGATTCAATGCGCGGCTTTTTAGAAGGCGCGTTGAACAAGGCTGGGCACGAAGTAAAGTCCTACGGTCAAGGTGACGACGCGTATGACGAGCTTAAATGCGGTCTCTACGATCTTCTTCTCACAGATATTGTAATGCCGGGCATGGATGGTATTGAGCTGGCCCGTCGGGCAACAGAACTCGACCCTCAAATCAAAATCATGTTCATTACGGGGTTTGCCGCCGTTGCGCTAAACCCAGCCAATGAGGCGCCGAAAGACGCGAAAATTCTGTCAAAACCATTTCACCTGCGTGAATTGGTTCAAGAAGTCGACCGTTTGATGGTTGCTTAACCGAACAATCCTGTATTTCTTACCTATCTCATGAATCTCCATATGCGACTTTGCCTCTTGCGCAAATTCTCGCAACTGGTTACAAAACAGCCCGATTTGAGACCTTAAAGCACTTAGAGGTCCAGCGGGCGCGTAGCTCAGTGGGAGAGCACTTCGGTGACATCGAAGGGGTCGTAAGTTCAATCCTTACCGCGCCCACCATTTAACACCCAGCTCAAATTTAGTCGTCGACCGCCTAAGAAGATTTGGGTGCACACAATAGATAGGGATAGGTTCTGCACGGACTATTGTGTGATCAGACAGATTTGTCGCGTATGCGGAATCTTCTTGGATGCCGCATTTTGATATTCGAATTTCGCAACTTGTATTTTTTGCTAGGAACTCACACCACTGCGCCATGCAGCAGTTGATTTGCACTTACGGCAAATGCGTTCGCCAGCCCATTCACTCGGGAACGACTCGCGGCACACAAGGCACGATCTCGTTTTTGCTTCCGAGTTAATTTCACCGTTATTGTCGTTGTCTAAGGTTTTGGTCTCAAGTTCCATAGCACGCCCTTACGTTGTTCAACTTCGACAAACGCGCCTACCAACTCTAGCAGGTCGAAATTGAGATTCTAAAATGAGACAGGAGGCTGAAGGATAAATGCCATTCAGCCTCCCACAATCCATTTACCGGCAATTATACCGGCAGCAAATCCTTAGGATGAGCGCAAATTGCCCGCAGAAGTTTTGCCGTCACGACCTTGTTCAAGATCATATTCAATCTTGTCACCTTCATTTGGGTTGTTCATGCCAGCGCGTTCTACAGCGCTTATGTGCAAAAACACGTCTTTACCGCCGTCGTCAGGTTGAATAAAGCCGTAGCCTTTTTGTGAGTTGAACCATTTGATAGTTCCAGTAGCCATTGAGTAGTCTCCGTCGTAGTCAAAAAGCAAAACCGCGCGCTCAGCGTCGGATTGCATAGTTTACCGGTGTCCAGTGGTGGATTAGTCGGGTGCAAGCATCCGGCCTCTACGTCACGTCACCCGGCAGACGTGAACGCAATCTTAATGTATTACGGAGACAGCTACCACGAGTCAGGACTCAAATACCAACGGAAATGACAAAAAAAGAGTCAAATGCAGCTGTCCGGTGTGAAAAGGGGGTCTTTTTTTCCATAAATTTTGGGTTTGGCGCAGATAGTACAGTAAATCGCTGGGAATACACCAGGTCTCGCCGGTGGTTTTTTAAGTTTGGCTCTTGTCTTGATTGAGATCACACCGAAAGACGATGACCTCGCCACGCAGCGAACCAGCCTGACCAAACACTTCCCATCGCCGTTGGCGCATTATCCCTGCAGCACTGTCGGTGGAGGTGTAAATGGCGTCAAATTGCAGTTTCTTAGCCTCTTTTTCAATGGCGCCGACCAGTGCCGTTGCCACCCCCTTGCCTCTGTAGTCCTGCCCCACCAACAGAGCGGCGAGCCACGGGCCAACGCCGAGCTCACTTCCCACAGATTGGGTCTTTAAAGCGATCGTTCCCATCACTGTCTGATTTTGATCGACAGCCACCAGGCAAATAGGGAGCGTGTCGCGCGCGCTGCAAGCCGCAATGTCAGCTGCCGCATCGCCTGGTCCATCAGGTCCATACCAAGGCATCCATTCCTCGATGAACCAGGTCTCCAAGAACTTAGTTGCATCAGGGACATCTACGAGGTGGTGAATTGAAATTTGGTCTTCTTTTAAGCTCATATTTCCACCCAGAGGGAGTTGGTTCATCGAGTATCTGCACTTGTAGTAGTATCGCAATAGATATGCAGCTCCAACGATTGAATATCGAAACCATTTGGGATAAGTAGGCATAATCCCTGGGGTGGGGAGTGCCGGGTCTAAGGAGGGGAAGATATGCGAGTGATGCTTTGTTTGCTTTTTGCGGCTGTTCTTGGGGCCTGTTCGACTCAAGGATCCAGACAGCAAGATGAATCGGTTGGCGCCGACAATCATGACAGCGCAGCATCTGGTAAGGGACTAACTCTCAAAGGTTTTACCTGTCAAAGGCGATCCGGATATCATCTCTACTATGTTGATATGGTTTGCCCCATAGGCGGTGAAGCGTTCAAAGTACTGCGTCTCGGGGCTCATTCAACCTATGGCAAATATTTGGATTTTGAGCCAGAATCATACATGCACTTTCCTGCTCCAATGCCAATCTGCCCATCCAATGGAATGGTTATCGATGAGGATGAATATAGTGATGAGCGCCTCGCCGAGATTTCGCGGGTCATTGCGGAACCTTCATATCAAGACATCTTAGTGGGAAATACTAGTTACTATGTATACGCACAATTTCTGGAACGTCTTGGCGATCCAGATGTTGACTTGTGGTGGATATCCTTGGTCGCGACCTGGGAGGCAGGTCAGTGCAATTCTGGGCTCTATGAGGAATATGCGCGAACAGCCTTGCAATATGCCGAGGACGAATTCGCCAAAACGGAACCAGATGATGAAAACTTTTTTGCCCTCGGGCTGACAATTTCAAATCTCCATAGACGTCTCGGTGAATTTGACATGGCCGAGCAAAAGCTATCGGTGTTTCTAGAGCGGAAAGGTTTTGATCCAGATAAGCGGCAAGTAGAAATTTTAGATCATCTAGGTGTTGAGATATCAAACAAAAACCCGAACCAGTCTGGTATGGATGTAAAAACTATTGAAATCAAACTTTGAATTTAGATGAGAATTCTATTCCGTTATAGAAATTGTGTCGGCCTCTCCTAGTTGCTCCGCACTCGTCTCTTCAATTTCGTCTTCCACCGGGAGATGAACATCTGCATGGGAGGGCAGTTCACATGCGTGGCCGAGAGCGGTTTGCTCGATGGCGATCATCTCGCCTTTGAGCTGAGCAATCTCTGGTTCCTTGCTGCCTTTATAAAGCCAGGTGACCGGGATCCCCACTATGATGAGAGCGGCGACATCCATGCCCCTTGCTTTTTGTTGTTTCTTAAACAACATCGCAAGTTCTGTATCGATGCGCGTCGTTTCCATGACCAAGCTTTCACAAGTTTGCTCGGCATAACTTTCTTCGCTGACGGCGATGGGCGCAATTTTACTGGGCGCTTTGGCGCAGGCTGACAAAGCCAGCGCAGATACCATCAATAGTGAAAGTGCAAATTTCGATTGCATTCATGCCCCCATCAAACGCGCGGTATTTATATCTACCAGTGCAATTCTGATGCGCAGTCTAGAGCAAGTTTACCCCGAGGGGCTTCACGAATTGGTGAGGACATAGAGCCCGCGTGTCCCAAATTCATCGCGGAGTGGCATTTTATGACGTTGCCAATGCCAAATCAGATTGAGGCGATGGCGGTCTGAACTTGAGCCCAAACAGAGGTCGCAG
>JAJFIN010000126.1 GCA_021774955.1 Alphaproteobacteria bacterium
CGCTTCCCTTCCCAATCATGGTAGCCCTTCGGGTGATTGGGAAGGGAAGCGGGTCCGGGCGTTCAGTAAAAACAAAACATGTGGTTTGAAACCGGTAGGTCAACGTTTACTGGGGGCCCACTTTCGTGGGGACGACATGAGGTGGCGGCTGGACGATAATCGCATGGCCTCGCGCTTGGGCTTTTCAATCCTGGCCGATTTAGACCGCATGATTAAGGCGGGAAAAGATCGATGAAGTCAGAGTCGATCGAACCGCTGCTCCCCCCTCACGAAGTTTTGTAAATTACTCACTTGCGTTCATCGCCAACATTAGGATGATCCGGCGCGTGAATACCCCTGGGTAATAAACGAGTCGGAGTTTTCTAAATGGATATTGTTAAAGAGCGCTATGCGGCGGCAGCCGAAGCCCAGGAACCGGCACTTTGCTGCCCTGTGGATTACGACACCTCTTATTTAAAAGCGATCCCCGAAGAAGTCATTGAGCGTGACTATGGTTGCGGGGACCCCTCGCGCTATGCCCGTGAGGGAGACGTGGTTTTAGACCTTGGGTCTGGCGGTGGAAAAATCTGCTTTATTGCTTCTCAAATCGTAGGGGCAAAAGGCCAGGTCATCGGTATCGACATGACACCGGAAATGCTGGAATTGGCGCGGCGCAATCAGCCGATCGTCGCTGAGCGCATTGGGTATGACAATGTTTCATTCTTACGAGGCCAAATTCAAGATCTCCGCCTCAATTTCGATGCCGTTGAAGCCTTCCTAGAGACGCATCCTGTGAGTTCCACCGAGGATCTTATGGCGTTGGAAGAACATAATTTATCTCTGCGTAATAGCCGGCCGATGATTGAAGATCAGTCCGTTGATCTTGTTGTCTCCAATTGCGTGCTCAATCTTGTGCATGAAGATTTGAAAGGACAGATGTTTCGCGAGATCTTCCGGGTTCTGAAACCAGGCGGCCGTATCGCGATATCGGATATTGTTTCGAAACAGCCGACGCCGCAACGATTGAAAGAGGATGCGGCATTGTGGAGCGGGTGCATCAGTGGCGCCTTAGAAATCACCGAATTTGTGCGTGAACTTGAGAATGTCGGATTTGCCGCTGTGGCGATTGATAAGTTCGATACGACGGCGTGGCGCGAAGTCGAAGGTATCAGCTATCATTCAGCGACTTTTACCGCGGTACGTCCGAGCGACAATGAGCAAACGCAAACTGATGACAGCGCGCGTGTTCTTTACAAGGGCCCTTGGCGTTACGTGGAAGATGACAACGGAACCATCTTTGAACGTGGAAGAGTTGTGGAGGTTAGCGCTAACACTTTAGACCATCTTAGAAACGACGCCTACGGTGACACGATGTTAGATTTCGATGACACAAAGACTTCGTGCTGCTCATGAGATGATGGACGTGCTTAGAAATCGCCGTGCGTATCTGTGTTGTTAGAGTCCTTCGAGCGGGTGGATCGCCCGTAGCGTGTCAATCCAATTCCGGCAAGAGCCAGCATGAACAACAATAATACACTCGGCTCTGGTAGTGCTGAGGATGGATCGGAGGCCGCGAGCAGGCTATACCCCGCCTGATAAAATCCCGTCGAAGTGGTGCCGGCCCAATTAAAGGTAATGGTGTCACCAACGAGCGTACCGGTGACACCGCCATTGATGAAAGTGTCCGATATCTCGGTCAACAACAGGCCGACAAAAGCCGAACTGGTAAAGGACATCGTCCAAGGTGTTGCACTTGGGGCGACAACAACATCATTTGTGATGAATAATGCGTTGTCAGTAAAGTTGGCGAAAACGCCATTAATGCCGTTAATGGCGTGTGCGAATTCCAATGCCGAGCTGGGAGTAGCGGAAATAATGACCGGGTTGCTAGTTTCATTCAAAGCGCCTTGTGGAAGCGAGACATTTGCCGGATCAAACAAATTTGTGGTGCTGGGGTTGAAATTAAGCAGGCCAAAGACATTCTGTCCTATCAATCCGGCACTGGCATTTGTTGTGGCCCCGAAAAACAACCCGCACATCGCCATGGAAATAGCCAGTCTGCGAAAAAACATCTTTACCATTACTTTAACTCCAACTTTTCATGAGGCTCATGATCAAAAGGGGCCAAGACATGGGCGGGCCGCTTTGATTTTAGATTCGGACAGTGGTCCTCTAAGCTGTCATGCGCCGTCGGCGTTTTATCGCGCCGAGACCGAAGAGCCCGAATGCCAACAAGGAGAGACTAACGGGTTCGGGTACAGATGATGTTGGATTAGGCGCTGGTTTACCGGCAACGGTGGTGATGGTCGTCGAGAACAAGAGACCGCCGGGCCCGCCGACATCCGTCCCATTGATATACAGAGTATTCAACCCACTCACCAATAGCCCGCCTATGTCGTTGCGGGTGTGATTCGTTTCAAAACCAAGGCCGCCACCAGAGGTGCTACCAGAAAGCGCGATGCCATTCAGAAACAGTCCTTGATTGGGGCCGCCGCCGGTGTCGCCGAGAAAATTATCGACCACAAAATTGAAATCGATCGTGGCCGACGCGATTATTGTATCCGGAACTATGAAATCGATTGCGAACAGCGCGGATGCGCCCTCGCTCGCACCGCTGGCGTTTGTCGATATGTAGTTCGCGGTCGGGTCAGAAAAAAGTGAGGTGCTTAGCCAGAATGGATGGCGGCTGATGATGAAGGCATTGGGCCCCGACCGCGCGGCCGCGAAATCGGCCACACTGAACATGGAGCCAAAGGCGGAGTCCGCCGGGCCAACCAACATCGAGATCGCTGAATCGGTCCCGCCAATCGTGCCGTTACCACTATGAAGTGTGATGACAGCAGCCGAAGCGTGGCTGCTCACAAACAATGCAGAACCAAAAAAGGCCATCGCCATTGTCATCTTGAATCTCAACATCTCTTACTCCCCGTTTTACTAACTCAGCTGCCTCGGCGGTCCGCAATGTGAACGCCCAAGTGAGAATGAAGAAGCAAGACTATGCGCCGCCTCTCTTACATCCCACCTTCGCAACCATAATCTCAGGGAATGCCCCGGTCTGCTTGACATTTATGTTCAATTAACATCAAATTTTCATTCAATCTCTGCTCGGTGAGTGCCTGTAATTTTCGGCTGAGACCGGTCTGGTATTTTTCACCATTTTTACCGGTGACTCACGGAGATCTGGTAAGAAAGTTGTGGTTAACGGTTGTGTTTGGGGTGTCACCCCTCAAAGCGTTTGATATCCAAGACTTGATTCTCAAAAAGAGGACACGCCGCAGATGCTACTCTTGTTCGGTGATTGTGAACTGGACCTGGAGCGGCGGGAGTTACGCAAGAACAGTAAAATTGCTCATACCCGCGCCAAGGTCTTTGATGTTCTGAGTTATTTGGTTGCCAATCGTGAACGGGTGGTCCACCGCGACGAGTTAATAGAACACAATTGGCCAGGCCTGAATGTCAGCGACACCACCTTGAGCACCTGCATCCTCAGTATACGGCGCGCTATCGGCGACGATGTCCACAACCCACGTTTCATCAAAACCCTACGGGGACAGGGTTTTCGCTTTATCGCCGATGTGACACCGCAAGAGACCTCTGACGCGGGCGACCAGGAAGTCCACACTGGTTTTGGAAATGGACAGGCGACGGACACGCGCAAAGACAGTCTTTCTATTGCGGTCTTGCCGTTCGTAAACCTCAACAAAGATTCTAAACTGGATTTTCTAGCCGATGGCCTCGCCGAAGACATCATTACCGAGCTGTCGCGCTTCAAGGCCTTTGCGGTGATCGCCCGGAACACAAGTTTTCAATACCGCGCGCCCGACTACGACATTCAAAAGACCGGCGCCGAGCTGCAAGTCGACTACATATTGGAAGGCAGCGTGCGTTGCGACGACGATCTTTTTCGCGCCTCCGCACAATTGACCCACATGCCAACGATGACGCAAATCTGGACTGAACGGTTCGATGGTGGCATGGAAAAGCTGCTCGCCTTGCAGGGCGAAATTTCGCGTAACATCATCACCAACATGGCGCCCGAAATAGATCACGCGGAAATTCGCCGGGCGTCGAGCCTGATCTCGAGCGACCTGAAGGCGCGGGAGTTGGCGTGGCAGGCCCGGGCGCTCATGGACCGGGCCCGGACGGAAGGGAACTCGTCCCTCTACGGGCAAGGTCTGGAACTGGCGGAGGCCGCCGCCAGTCAAGACCCAAACTGCCGCCACGCCTGGTGGACGATCTCCATTGTCAATTGTATCCTCTCTTTCGCCCGGCTCGGTGGTGAACCTTCGGCACTGCTGATACGCGCGCGCGAAGCGGCGGAAAAGCTGCGGGCGCTCGACCGGAATGATCACAGCGCTTATATGGCTTTAGGATGGATCAGTTATATCGGCCGGGATGTCGAGCGCGCACACACGAATTTGGACCAAGCGCACGCGCTTAATCCCAATTGCACGATGACCTTGATGCTGATGGGTGTGGTCGTCACCTCGATCGGTGACGCGAGAGCTGGCTATGATTATCTTTCTCAGGCCATGCGGTTGAGCCCGCGTGACTATTGGCTTGGTTTCATGCTGGGGGCCCAGGCTCTTACTTGCTTTGCCCTGGAACGGTACGAAGAGGCCGCCGGTTTTACACGTCAGGCCATCGAGCGCGAACCCTATGCGCCGGCCAATCACGCCATTTTGGCCGCCTGCCTTGCAGAGACCGGAGATCTATGCGGTGCAGGCGCGGCGATCCATGCGCAACGCGGGATCAACGACCTTTTCTTGCAGGAATATATCGATGGAAAACGGGTCCCTTTCCAAACACCGGAAATAGCCACGCGTTACACCGCAGCATTAAACCGCGCCGCAGATGCTGCTGCAAAATCAGCGCCCTGACCGATACGAAACCTATCCCGCTGAGCGGGAGTTATGGGGACAGTTTACTTAATTAGGCTGCAGAATACGGCTGATTTCCAATGGATTTACTAATTAAGTAAACTGTCCCCTTAATTACCTTAATTACACGTCATGCTCCGGCCACAGCTTTGTTCGCCATGATCGTTTCACGCTCCATCTTGATCGCTTCAGCAAGTAGGAAAGCAAGCTCAATCGCCTGACTGGCGTTGAGGCGCGGATCACAATGGGTGTGATAGCGCGATGATAGATCTTCTTCTGAGATTGCTTGGGCGCCGCCGAGACATTCGGTGACATCTTGACCGGTCATTTCGAAATGAACACCACCGGCATAAGTCCCCTCTGCTTGGTGGATATCGAAGAAATCATGGACCTCTTTCAAGATATGGTCGAACGGGCGGGTCTTATATCCAGTAGACGCTTTAATCGTATTGCCATGCATCGGATCGCAGGACCAAACAACCTTGCGTCCCTCGCTGACCACACGCTTTAAAAGTTTTGGAAGACCTTTATCGACACCATTGGCACCAAAGCGTGCAATCAGCGTGACGCGTCCGGCTTCATTGGTAGGGTTTAACACATCGCACAAACGTATGAGATCATCTGGCTCTAAGCTCGGTCCGCATTTAAGACCGATGGGATTTTGCACCCCGCGACAGAACTCCACATGTGCGCCATCCAATTGGCGTGTTCTATCGCCGATCCAGATCATGTGGGCCGAGGTATCGTACCATTCTCCGGTCGTTGAATCGATGCGTGTCAGAGCTTGTTCGTAGCCGAGCAATAGGGCTTCGTGACTGGTATAAAAATCTGTTTGGTTTAAGAGCGGTGCCGTTTCGGAAGTAACACCACATGCCTTCATAAAATTCAAAGCGTCGGTAATGCGATCTGCGAGTTCCTGATAACGTTCACTCTGCGGCGAATTATCAACAAAACCTAATGTCCATTTATGAACATTGGCAAGATCAGCAAATCCCCCTTGGGCAAAAGCACGCAGCAGATTCAACGTCGAAGCTGATTGTCCGTAGGCTTGTATAAGTCGATCAGGATTAGGCTCACGGGTTTCGGCATCAAAATCAATGCCATTGACAATATCGCCGCGATAACTGGGAAGCGACACATCGCCTTGCTTTTCCATCGGCTCTGACCGCGGCTTGGCAAACTGACCAGCTATGCGACCGACCTTAACCACGGGTACAGAGCCGCCATAGGTGAGCACGACAGACATTTGCAGCAAGACACGAAAAGTATCCCGGATATTGTTGGGGTGGAATTCCGCAAAGCTCTCAGCGCAATCTCCGCCTTGCAATAAGAATGCGCGGCCTTCGGCAGCGTCGGCTAATTGGGCGCGCAGATTGCGGGCCTCACCGGCAAAAACCAGAGGCGGATAATTGCTTAATTGTGCCTCGGCAGATTTCAGCGCTTCTTTGTCGCTGTAATCAGGCATTTGTTTTGCCGTCAGGGTGCGCCAGCTATCGGGCGACCATTTCCTACTCATCCACTTAACTTCCTAGTCGAACCTTACAAAATCGGCCCTGTATAGTGGATTTAATTTCTTATGGCTAGGTTACTGCCAGCCTGTCATTCTGCCGCTGTGGCCGGTTGCCATTTTTCTCGCATTGTGACCAATTCTTCAGCAGCCGTTGGGTGAACGGCCATGGTGGCGTCAAAATCTGCTTTAGTCGCTCCCATCTTCACAGCGATGCCCAGGCACTGCACCATTTCACCAGCATCCGGACCCAGAATGTGGACGCCTAATACGATGTCTGTTTTGGGGTGCACGATGATTTTCATGAAGCTGCGCTCTTGCTTGCCAGACAAGGTTGCCTTCATCGGCCGGTATGCAGATTTGTAGATGTCGATATCACCATGCTCGGCTCGGGCCTCGGCTTCGGTCAGTCCAATCGTGCCGATTTCCGGCTGGCTGAAGACCGCCGTTGGGATCAGCTTATGGTCAACCGCTAAAGGACTATTATTGAACACTGTCTCGGCAAAGGCCGCGCCTTCACGAATGGCAACTGGTGTAAGAGCCGCTCGGTCAGTGACATCCCCCACGGCATAAATATGATCAATATTGGTTTTGGATTGAGCGTCAACGATCACTTCGCCATTCTTACCGAGCGTCACGCCCGCATTCTCCAAACCCAGATCTTGAGTTTTTGGTACGCGTCCGGTCGCAAACATGACCAGACCGGTCTCCAAAACGTCGCCGTTGGAAAGCGTCGATGATAGTGTGTCACCCTGTTTTTCAATTTTCTCAAACGTGGAATTGGTGATGATCTTTATGCCACGGTCTTCCATGGCTTCGTGAAGCATGGCGCGAATGTCGTCATCAAATCCACGCAGGATCTCGTCGCGGCGATAGACGAGCGTTGTTTCCACTCCCAGCCCATTGAAGATCCCGGCAAACTCGACCGCTATGTAGCCCCCGCCATTGATGACGATGCTCTTGGGAAGCTTGCCGAGGTGAAACGCCTCATTGGAGCTGATGACATGTTCCGCTCCAGGCATAGCCGGATCGACATAGGGCCAGGCCCCGACGGCGATGAGAATATGTTTGGCGGTCACATCACGATTTTGATCGACCAGATACACCGTATGCTGATCTTTTATGATCGCACGGTCTTGAATGATCTCCACACCTGAGGCATTCAGGTTTTTGATATAAACCTTGTTGAGGCGGTCAATTTCTGTGTCTTTGTTGGTAAGCAATGTTTGCCAATCGAAGGTACTCTCACCCACTGACCAACCAAAGCCTGCCGCTTCTTGGAAAGAAGATGAAAATGCGCTGGCATAGACAAACAACTTTTTGGGCACGCAGCCGCGAATAACGCAGGTGCCGCCGACACGATATTCCTCGGCAACTGCCACTTTGGCCCCATAAGAGGCGGCCATGCGGCTGCCGCGTACGCCACCCGATCCGGCACCGATGGTAAAGAGATCATAGTCAAAGTCAGTCATATCGCAGCCTCTATGGGTGTCATTTGCTCGTTCATTGGTTGATCTAGGCTATGGGATGCGGAACTTCAACTGTCGCGCCTTTTTACCCTCTCATGGTGTGACGGATGGCCTTGTCACGATAGCGTTACTTTCAACATGGCCGCGTGTCGTCGGTTAAGGCTGGATGATTTCAATCTCCCCATTACGACTGAGGATTGCCAGTGTCGACAGGCCGATGAAAAGCCCGTGATCGACGACCGATGGTAGCGCGTTCAAAGAAGCGGCCAGGTGTTCCGGATCAGGAATCGCACCGCAGGCAATATCGACAATCAAGTGTCCCCCGTCGGTCATGAATGGCGTGCCGTCTGATTTCACCCGCACATTTGCGTCGGCACTTTGACACCCTGCCGATCGGGCGCATTCCGTTATTTCTCTCTGCGCCAGTCTGGCCGCGAAATCAACGATCTCGACCGGTAACGGAAACGCGCCCAGCGTTTCAACATATTTCGAACTGTCAGCGATGGTGATGATTTTGCGCGACGCGGCGGCGACAATCTTTTCACGCAACAACGCCCCGCCACCGCCTTTGATTAAACGCAAGCTTGGGTCGATCTCATCGGCGCCGTCGACGGTTACATCAATGGCATCGACATCGTCAAGCGCGACAATGGGGATGTTTATTGCACGCGCAAGTTCGGCGGTGCGCTCCGAAGTGGGAACACCTTTGATTTTGAGGCCCGCCTTAATGCGCGGCGCCAGGGCCCCCAAACAGCACTCCGCGGTAGATCCCGTTCCCAGGCCGACGACCATGCCGTCTTCGATATATTCGGCTGCTTTTTCGCCTACGATCTGCTTATCGGTCTTAGTCACTCTGGTGGGCCTTTTAAGGATACGCTTCATGCCTGCCATACCCCGATTCCAATGGTAAAGGAATGCATGACGTGCGTTTTTTGGTTGAGCTTTTCATCCGACTCCCCTAGAAGGGTCGGCTGGCTTTTATTTGCCCGCCAGTGGCAATCGGCCTCGTAACACCGATCAGGTCCCAACATGAATTCGCTCACCGATTATCGGCGAACATATACGCGCGCGTTGCTACAAGCGCTGCAAAACTCGGCAGACCGAACTCGGGACTGGCGCCGCGAGGCGCGTGCCGTTTTGCGGCTTGGAGTACCACTCACCGCAACCCAAATCGCGCAGATGGCAGTTCTTACCGCCGATGTGATTATGATCGGGCGGCTGGGGACCGAACCTTTGGCGGCGGCGGCTCTTGGTACAACCACCTATTTCATGGTGTGGATGCTGGCCTCCGGCCCGGTCGGTGCGGTTTCGCCAATCATTGCACAGATTATTGGCAAAGATCCGACAGAGCGGCAGCAAGTAACGGCCACAGCACGCATGGGCATATGGGCAGTCCTCTTGGCCTCGGTAATTCTGGCACCGGTGTTCATCGCTGCCAGACCAATGCTTCAAAGCCTGAACCAACTCCCTGGTCTTATCGAGATGGTTGTTCCCTATATTCAAATATTAGGGCTTGGACTGCCTTTTGCGTTGGCCTTTGGTGTTTTGAGAAACTTCGTGACGGCACTCAGCAGGCCGAACGCGGCGCTGATCACTGTTATCATCACCACATTGGTGAATATCGCTCTCAACTACGTTCTCATTTACGGGAACTTTGGTGCGCCACGTCTTGAACTCGTCGGTGCTGGTATCGCAAGTGCGGTGTCCAACGTATTTGGGTTTGGTCTTCTATTCATGTGGATCAAAATCAGTCCCTTCTTCAGAGACTTTGAGATCACGCGAAATTTTTTCCGTGCCGACAGGGACCGGTTCAAAGAAATTTTTACCTTGGGCATCCCTATCGGTTTCACCATGACCTTTGAAGGCGGTCTGTTTATTGCCGGTGTTTTCCTCATGGGATTAGTGAGCGTTTCAGCACTGGCCGCTCATCAGGTTGCCGTTAATGTCGCAACACTCACGTTCATGGTGCCATTTGGTATGGCTATGGGTGGGAATGTGCGCGTCGGCATGGCGGCGGGTGCTCGAAATCCGGTTTGGGCAAAAAGGGCTAGCCATGCGACCGTCGCGCTCGGCTGTGCCTTCATGGCGCTTTCAGCACTGGTGATGATCACATTTCCCGAAACGATCACCAGTCTTTTTATTGATATTTCCGACCCGGAAAAAGCAGAAACTGTACGTTTGGCGACGATTTTTCTGCGCATTGCGGCTGTGTTTCAACTTTTTGACGCGGTTCAGGTAACAGCGGCCCATTCGCTCAGAGGATTGAAGGACGCTCGCATTCCGATGTGGCTTGCAGGTTTCAGCTATTGGGGCCTTGGATTTCCGGCCTGTCTGTATTTTGGCTTCGAGTTGGAAATGGAAGGGACCGGTATATGGATCGGTTTTGTCCTCGGGTTGGCAGCAGCGGCCGTCGCGATGGCTTGGCGCCTTCACTACATGCTGAAGAGGTTTAGCCATCAAGTCCAGGCAGATGAGATCCATTTGTCACCACAGGTTCAAACTCAATAGGACATATCATGCGTGATTTGCTCGACCATTGTGAGCGCTGGAACCTTCATCCGATAGCTGAATGTTTCGAAACACATTCCAGTATTCTGCAGCAGGTGCGGACCGCTGATGGCGAATTGGCATTCTTAAAAATATCCAAGCCTGGCAGCGACGAAGAACGCTCTGGCTCACTGCTTGAATGGTTTGATGGTCGAGGTAGCGTCAAATTATTACGCCATGAGGGAGAAGCTCTGTTACTTGAAGGGGTGGACGGTATGCCGCTTTCGACAATAGTCGATGGAGGAAACGACTGCGAAGCAACGGAAATACTTTGCGAAGTCGTTTCACAATTACATGAGGCGAGAACGGCCCCTCCACCGCAGCTTGTGACCTTGGAGCGATGGTTTAGACCGCTTCTCGAATTCGATGATCTAGATAATGCGCTTGGTATGGCAGCTGTGAAACTCGCTAAACATTTGATCTCTACCACCGACGTAACAAAACCACTCCATGGCGATATTCATCATGACAATATCCTCCATCATTCAGAACGTGGCTGGCTGGCGATTGATCCCAAAGGTTTGATTGGTGACCCTCACTACGAATTTGCCAACACCTTCCTCAATCCGATGGATCAGTCTGAAACTGTCCGCGATGTCACGCGCGTTAACATGTTGGCAGATATCATCGCCGAGCGAATATCTTTGAACCGCGATCGATTACTGGCGTTCGCGTTTTGTCACGCGGTTCTGTCTGCCTTGTGGTCTGGGGGTGACCGGGATCACTCGTGGGCCATGGCGGAAATCATTCAACAAGCCTTACCCAAACAGGGTATGTTGTAGGATGAAACAAAGCGAGAGGATCTCTGAGAGTTTGCGATTATGGTCTGGCTATTGCCGTGGCTACCAAAGTGAATTCTATGCGGACCTTCTTTCCCTTTGTGCAAATAACTACGATGCGAAGGGTCGCTTGCGAGACGTTCTGTCCGATTGGCAAGGCGACCCTGTGTCTGCCAATCTTCCGCTCAGACTTCTTGCAGGAATACACGAATGTGTTCTCAAAGGATCAGCACCCCGTCTTGCATCTCATTACTATCCGGTGGCCGGTGTTACCCGTTCTGCCGAAGCTGCATGGCCAGAATTTCTGGAAGTCCTTAATAAATTTCCAATTGAAATCAAACGCCGCCTCTCATTTCCTCCGCAGACAAATGACGTCCAGCGATCTGCCGCATTGCTGCTGGGATATTTGTCTATCGTCAAGCGGTTTCAACAACCATTGCAAATTCGCGAGCTAGGCGCCAGCGCTGGGTTGAACCTGTTATGGGATAAATTTCACTATATTCTTGGAGACTCCCGGTGGGGCTCTGAGAATTCACCAGTGCATTTATCAGCTACATACGATGGGCCTTCACTGGATAAGGATGTGATTGTCAAAATTGCGGATCGAATAGGCTGTGATAATTATCCCAGAGACATCACACGGGAGGAAGAACGGCTCATCCTGGAATCAAATATTTGGCCAACCCAAACGCTACGGTTGGAGACATTTCGAGCGGCGGCAAAACTCGCAGATGCAAATCCGCCCATTGTTGAAAAGGCATCCGCGGCAGCGTGGCTGTCAAATCAACTTGATGAACGTCGCCCTGATAGCACATTGGTCATCGTTCATTCTGCCATGTGGTCATATATGCCGCCCGAGGACCAAAAGACCATCCATGGTTTGATTATGAATGCTGGTGAGAGTGCCAGCGACTCCGCGCCTCTGGCTTGGCTACGGTTGGAGTTTCCAGACGGAAAACGGTTTGAAGACCTGCGCGTAACCCTGTGGCCCGACGGTAAGGAGCACTTGCTGGCAACGGTCAATACCCGTACGAAATCGATCCGATATCTGGCTAATTAGAAATAATTCAATTGGTTGCTTGCTGCGAAAGGAAACCTTCGACCAAACGCACCAGGCTATCTTCAAATTCGGGCTTGTAAAGACCCTCATTGTTTTCTACCACCGCAGCGCGCACCACACCCATGACAGCGCGCGACAAAATATAGTTGTCCAATTCCGTAACATCATTCTGTATAGGAAATAATTCTGCGCCTCGGTCGGTAGATACCGCAAATACATTCGACAATTCAGCGGAGATAATGGCACGAACAGCCGCGCGTCTTGTTGCCGGTTTATCTCGAAAGGCTTGGATCAAACTTCTTACCGATTGCCTTATCGAGTGGAGATGTTCATCAGTTTTACCGGTGCACTCCTCACCGTATTTTTCAACGGCCGAGTGTTCCCGTTGCGCGATCTCCATCAAAATCTCTTCTTTGTTGGAAAAGTATTGGTAGAGCGTTCCAATGCTCACCCCGGCGCGCTCTGCAATGTGGTTGGTGGTGAACGACACCTCTCCCTCGCCTTCCAAAATCTGAGTAGCCGCTTCGAAGATCGCGTCACGCGTTGCCATAGCACGGCCTTGTTTTGGTGCCCGCCTTTGGATTTTGACCTTTTGTTTCAACGTTTTATCTCCTGGTGAAATGCGAGTTGGAAAATATGAGCTTTACTCATATTATCAGATGATTGTGAGAAAGGGAGAGATTTATGACGTGGGGAACCGAGAAAATGGATGCGCTCGTGGCACGGGAGGCCGTACCGCCGCCGGTGGTTGAGACGCTCAAGCTCGGGACCGTCGATGAATGGAAGCCGGGCTGGACCAAAAAAACATGGCTCTCCTCGCCGGAGATCTTGAACGGCGATGGCTCAATGTTCGGAGGCTACCTCGCCGCCCTTGCCGATCAGGCGTTGACCTTTGCGACACTGACTGTCGTGCCGAATGACAAAGCCTTCCGCACGGTCAATCTCAATGTTCAGTTTTTCAAGGTCACGCGCGGCGAACCGATCATAATCGAAAGTCGTGTTGTTTCGCAGTCACGAAAGCTTATTACGGTGGAAGCGGACTTTATGCTTAAAGACGGTACTTTGATCGCCAAAGCCAGCGCGCAGCAAATATTAACCTCTTTTCCCAGCGGAAACTGAAGATAATATTCTTTGAGCGGACTTATTTCTTTTTTTTGTTTTCTTCTTTTTCGCGTTGCTTCTTTTTGCGATAACGCGGTGCCCAGCCTTCAATATTTCTTTGATCAGCGCGGGTGACGCCCATGGCATCGTCAGGTACATCTTTTCCAATGGTACTGCCAGCGCCAATATTGGCGCCCTTACCAATCGTTACCGGTGCGACGAGAGCTGTGTTTGAACCGATAAAGGCTTCCTCACCAATGTCAGTGATGTTTTTATTGAAGCCATCGTAATTGCACGTAATCGTGCCGGCACCAATATTGGCATTGGCTCCGACATTCGCATCACCCAAATATGTCAGGTGGCTGACCTTGGCACCGGCTCCAAGGTCGGTGTTTTTAATTTCAACAAAATTGCCGATTTTTGCACCTTCGCCGATATTAGCGCCGGGGCGCAGGCGCGCATAGGGTCCTACTTGTGCACCCGTAGCGAGAGTTGCACCCTCTAAATGGGTGAACGGTTTGATCGTAACATTGTTGCTCACTTTGACGCCTGGCCCAAAGACAACATGCTGGCCGACAGTCACATCTTGACCCAATTCGGTATCATAGGAGAAGTGGACGGTGTCCGGGTCTGAGAGTGTCACGCCCTCTTCCATCATCTGTTGTCTCTTACGTATTTGGAATATCGCCTCAGCGGCAGCGAGTTCCGTGCGGGCGTTGATGCCCATAACATCGTCTGGTGGGGTTTCGACGGCCGAGCAAGACAGTCCGTTTTCAACGGCAATCTCGACGACATCGGTTAAGTAAAATTCGTTCTTGGCGTTGTCATCTTTAACTGCCTCGACCAGAGTGCGCACGTGTTCACCGGCGATGGCCATCATGCCGCCATTGCAAAAACCAATGGCGCGCTCACTCTCATTGGCATCCTTGAATTCGACGATGGCCCTTAAGGGATAGATGCCATCATCCATGTTGGGTTTTTTGTCCGTGATCAAACGACCATAGGCAAGAGCATCATCTGGATAGAAGCCGGTCACAACAACAGCTGCACCTTTTGCCCGGCCACGCATGAGCTCTGAAATATTTTCAGGCCGAATGAGTGGGGTATCGCCGAAGAGCACGACGACGTCGCCATCGAAATCACCGAGCTCGGCAAGAGCGGCTTGGACGGCATGGCCGGTACCCAAGGGTGGATCTTGAATGGCTGCTTGAGCGTCGGCGCAATGGCGACGCACTTCTTCGACTACGGCGTCGCCCTCTTTGCTGACAACAACCAGCGTCTTGGCGGCGCCGGCTTGCGCGACAGCGCGGACCACATGTCCGACAAGAGAAAGACCCGCCAGCTCGTGCAGCACCTTGGAGCGGCTCGATTTCATGCGCGTGC
>JAJFIN010000127.1 GCA_021774955.1 Alphaproteobacteria bacterium
CCACAGCATCACACCCGGAATTCCCGATACGGAAATCGGTTGGCTTATTTGTGGTGGGTTGTTGTTTTTCTTAATCCCTCTGCAGATCATTCATGGCCGCCAACTTCCACGGGCAGTGCGCCTTGGCTTCGTTGCGAGGAATATGACATTAAATACCACACTGATTGTTTTGGCATTTGCCACGCCTACTCTTGGCGCAACAACGACGATCGCCATTGTTGCGCTCGCCTATCTTCTGTATGTCCTCATCGAAAGCCAATTCGGAATAATTTCTAATGCTGAAGATTGAAGATGTTTGTTAACCTAGACCCCACAAAGTTTATGTGCCACGGCAGAATATAGATGCTGTCGTCTTGACTATAGGAATGGCTCTCGTTGATTACGGTGGGGAATAAGGCTGTGCTTTATTGCGAATGTCTCCCTTTGTGGTAGGCTATCGCGCGTAAGCGAGGGAACGCTATTGCATCGGGGAACCTTGTGAAATTCTCAATCAATACATTCGCCATAGGATTGATCATTGCCTTACCGACCGAAGCGGTTGAGCTTCATTTCTACCCAAGCGATGTCATTGCCCACAAAGAATCCCCTGATCGCGACTATTACAGTCTGATGTTGCACAATGTCGCAATTTACAATGAGGGAGACGAATCGATCTCTCTGACTGGCGTCCGCATTGTCGCTGTCAATAACAAGCGAGCAACAGGATCTCAATTTTTGTCCGCGGATGAACTGGGGCCAATGGCGCAGTAAATGAAAGCTTACCAAGAAGGCGGTATTCTTGAGCTTTATGATTTCTTCTTTCAAACCAGCCGATCCCTGCCTAAAGGCGCAGTGATGAGTGGATCTACTGCGCTTTCGCACCATCAAGCCCTCTTGATCAGCCAAAGCTCACTTCTGGTCAGAGGGCTGCCGGACGCATTAGAAATTACTGTTGCTTTTAATCAGGGCGGCAATGAGAAAGCGGCCACGCGTACGATCCCAGTACACGACCACAAATCAGAAAACGAATACATATTTCCGCTTAAAGGCGTTTGGTACAATCATGCTGGAGCGAGCATTCGCACCCATCACCGATGGGTTAGCAATGAAGAGTTTGCCCTCGACCTGGTAAAACTGGGCACGGATGGAGCCATCAGAAAAGGCGAGAAAGAACACCCTACGGATTATTATTCTTATGGTGAAATGTTTATGCGATTGCAGATGGCACGGTCGTAGGCGTTGAGTCTAACATGTTGGAAACCTATGAGTTTTACCAACGGGCCGGAGAGAGCAGCGAAGAATTGGCAGCCCGCGCGGCGCAAATGCAAGGCAAATTCTTGAGCCAAAGCCTCTATGCGGTCGCAGGAAACTATGTTTCGATTCAACATGCCAATGGTGAATATTCACATTCTCTGCATTTAGCCGAAGGCAGTGTTCGCCTTCAGGTAGGGAGTAAAGTCGAACAAGGTGATGTGATTGGTCGTTTGGGCCATAGCGGTAATTCAACCGGCGCCCACCTACATTTTCAAGTGACTGACGGACCAGACTTAATGTATTCCCGAGGCCTACCGACAATTTTCAAAAACGCCGGTGAACAATTTGATTTGATCAAAGATCAGTCACCGGCCTCAGGATGGTTTATTGAGACAACCGACTAAAGGGAAGAGCTGTCAGCAACGTCCGGCGGTGAATTAGAGCGGCTAACTCGGCTTGCCAACCATGGCAGGTGTTTTTTCTATTACCTCAATAGCTAGACAAACCACTCACTGATCGGCAATCACCTTAACAACTGAGAGACTTCCGCCGACACGCGGTAGTGCAATACGGCCAGTTTCCGAGTCAAAATCAAGATCAATACCGCCAAACTTCTCTTCCGATAGCGGCCGCGACACCCCGTCAGCTCTGATGTGCCATATTCGCGCATCGTCAATGAGCGTGACATAGTATCCCCCTTGTCCATCGCTGACGATGCCATCAAAATCGACGAGGGAACGATCTGGCTGGATAGTTGCGGTAACTGGCTTACCTGTTTGCAAGTCAAATTTGGACCATCTTAACCCACCATGAATCAGATATTCACCTTCGACCCACAACCCGTTAGCATTTTCCAGCAAAAAATCATCTTGAATCCAAGCTTCAAGAGCCTCTCCTTGCCAACGATAAATCGTTCGACTGCGACTGCCGCTCACATAGACGGTGCCATCAGGAGCTATCGCAACATCGTTGAGCGAAGGTGTTTTAGTAGCATCAGGTGCTGGGAACCGTGCTCTCACTTCACCGCGCTCAATATCAATAACTACAAGCGCGTCAAAGTCAGCGAGGAACAACGTACGTTCAAATACAGCTAATCCAGTGGGGCTATTTAACCCCGTTACCCAGTTTAACTCTACGTCTGATCCGTCTACTGATATTCGAGAAATGTAGCCGTTTCCATCTCGCGCATAGTCATTGACATTCGATATGTAGATGGCTTGGCGTTCAAAATCAAAAGCTGCGGATTCTGGCATCTCAAAGACATTTTTGAGAGACCATAAAACTTTTAGTTCAGCCGATTTTGCCGGTTCCAAAGTGATTACCATTGTGGCACCCAATAGCCCAGCCAGAACGGCATTGAGATGGCGTGCACGCATGAAAGGTCGTCCCATATTCTTTGGTATGGCTCGCGATTTCTCTTCCTCGTGAGCCAGCTAAATTTATTTCTCGGTCTTAACTATGAACTCGTATCAAAGTCCTACCGCCAATGAGAACCTCTATTGTGTAACCGCCTTATCTCGTTTTTCTTGCAGCTTAAATCTGCGGTCAACCAGCGGGGCTAGATCGGCTTGCCAAGCATTTACTTTGGCATTGACATCCATCACCTCACCCTTTGATGCCGCCAGGAGATCCTTGCTCAAACTGTCCATCACTTCTGCAAGCTCATGCTCGATGATGAAAGTTTCGTCATAGGTGGATAGCATGGCTTTCTCGCCTGCTTGTCGGCTTTTGCTCGCTAGTTCATCGCGGCTTTTCAGGGCAGTTTTTGAGAGGTCCTTGGTGCGGGTTAAGTTGCCAGACACAACACGGTCAACTTCCATCATGTTTTCTACCTCAGCACCGCCGACACCTGCCAACGCACTTAGCAGAGCGATGAGGGATCCATTATAAACATCAATGCAGGTCAGATAATAGTATTGTGGGTGTTGTTCGTCGAGGAGTCGTTGACGTTGCCTGACCAACTCTGATTGGCTCTCGACAGAGAACAGATTTTGAACCGTACCGAGAGTATTGAGCTTGACAAATATATCCGATGCATTGCCACCTTCAAGTATCCCCAGAGCTGCGTTCGCTGTTTCTTTGGTTTCACTATAGAAGGCTTCGTATTTTGGTACTGCTTCTGTTAAAAAGAACCAACTCGTTTCAAGCTTCATCTTCTCCTTGGCTGCACCTTCCAAGATTGGTGGATACCCCACATTCGTCATTAGATCCTTTGCGGACTTTAATTCTTGATAAAACCCCTGATTTAGCAGAACAAGCCGGGAGTTGAATTCTCTTCTCTTTACGCTACCCTTTAGATAGGTTCTTGTTTGCTCTCTCACGGCTTGAACAAACCCAAGCAGGCTTACACTCTTTTCATAGGCAGGCTGATATCTGGCCAGCCATTCATTGCCCTTTTTTATTTCGTCAGCTTCATCTGCGAAAACGGGTGCGGCGAGAATAAAAAGAGATAACCAGAATGATAGAATGACACGCACTTGTCTGCCCCCATCGGAAACTACAATTCAAAAGATCCTAAATATTGGCAATGCAGGAGGCAAGTTTCTTGGTAAACTTCTTGATTGACGATGTTTACTTTTGATCCAGCGACACTTTTAAACGAACTACTCGTCAGTGTATGTTGTTCACTCGTAATATTTACAAAACCTACCATACCTGGAGGCCCCACGTCGAATGAGCCGGTATTTTGAGGAACTCGATTATCGCCCGACGCCAATCGGCCCAGTCAGCTTGCGCCGACGACGGAACCTATCATTGGATATCGATGTTTTTGAAATCCTCCTTGGTGAAGAGCATCTCATGTCTAGTTTGTTCACCGTGTCTGAAATTGCTCTGGCGAGACTTGGTCTAACCAAACTATCAGGAGAGACTTTGGATGTGGTTGTGGGCGGGCTGGGGCTTGGTTACACCGCACAAGCTGTGCTTGAACATGGAGCCGTCCGCTCTCTGATTGTTGTTGAGATGTTGGATGCGGTGGTCGATTGGCATGAGGAGGGCTTACTGCCGCTCGATCCGCCACTAACTAATGATGCGCGCTGTCGGTTTGTGTGCGGTGACTTCTTCGCTCTCGCTGCTTCCAAAAACGGATTTGATGCTGAAGCACCCGGCCGGAAATTTCACGCAATCCTGATCGACATTGATCATACACCGGACCAATTGCTCAATGAGCAGAGCGCGAGCTTCTACACGCCCGAAGGTTTGTGCAATCTCATTAACCACCTTCATCCCGGCGGCATCATGGGATTGTGGTCCAATGATAAGCCCGACCCGGCATTCACGGAGCGGCTTAGCTCAGTTTTTGCTGAGGCCTGGGCCGAACCGGTCACCTTCGACAATCCGCTGCAAGATAAACCGTTCACTCAAACGATCTATCTTGCCCGAAAGGGTGCAGGTGATGCGCTTATTGACGAGCAAGGTAAGGCATAAGATTTCAAGCGGCTGATTGACAGGTCTAGATATATGGCGCACCGGGGAAGATTCGAACTCCCGACCCCTTGATTCGTAGTCAAGTACTCTATCCAGCTGAGCTACCGGTGCCTGAGGCCATGTATGTGAGGGCACCGAAGAATTGAAGCGCCCGCGAGAGGCGTCTTTTTAAGGGCGACGCCCAGGAAATGCAAGATGTCATTGGCGCCACAAAATCTAGGTGTTGGCCGTGTCACTTGAAAGTCAAATATCGCGGACCGCCCGAATGTCGCCAAGGCTTTCCGCCGCCCACACACCCCGACCAATGGCTCTCGTGAGGCAATCTGCGGCGATCATGCCAATCCGCGAGACGTTGAGCGGTGCAGGCTCGGCCAAAGTATGGCGGCCCGTGGCCATCACAAAGACGCTGTCGCCATCCATTGCCGTATGAATTGGTCGCACCGCCCGGGCATAGCCATCCTGGGCCATGATCGCGACCCGTTGCGCTTCAGCGGGGGTGAGCACAGCATTGGTGGCAATGACGCCGATTGTGGTGTTAGCGCCGGGTCCAACAGAAGCGGCGAGTTTGGTGTCTTCTGGCAGATCTAGCGGTAGATTTTGCAACCCATCCGTAGATTGAAGAGGCCCCATTTCATCGCCCTGAGCGAAAGCTTGGGCCCATAGCGCCTTGGTGCCGGGTATGATTGGTGAGCCAAAAGAATTGACGGCGACAAGAGCGCCAACCTGCAAACCGTCAGGTGTAATTGTCGAAGCCGACCCAAGCCCGCCTTTATATTGACCGGCGCGCGCACCGTATCCGGCACCTGAATTTCCAAGCTTGAATTCGGTGGTGGCAGCTTCACAGGCTGCTCGGCCGAGAGCACGGTAGGGCGGGTCTTCTCCCCAGGCTTTGTCGCCCTCATTAGCCAAGTCGAACAGAATTGCTGAGGGCACGATGGGAGCAACGATATTCGATGTTCCCAATTGATACCCCCGTCCCCGCGCTCCTAGCCAATTGACCACTCCGGAGGCTGCCTCTAATCCGTATACGGATCCACCTGACAAAACGACCGCATCGATGGCGTCCACAAGACAGGCAGGGTCCAGCGCCTCGGTCTCACGTGTGCCGGGTCCACCACCGCGAATGTCGCAAGCGGCAACAGCTCTATCTTCGGTCAACACCACAGTTACACCGGTTCGCACCTTCTCGTCATGGGCATTGGCAATTGTCACACCGTCAACATCGGTTATGAGATTGCGCACTCCGGGCTGCGTTTTGGATGGTTGAGATCGGCTTTTTGCCATGTTCATGCTTTCATCATTGATCTTCGCGTTGACCCCATGTGATGCGGCTCAACTTCCGCCTGGCATAGCGGCTACGGGGCTCACATTCAAGATGGGGATTTGATTTGGCTTGGCAGTACAACCCGAAAGCATGTGCCCTCGCTGCCAGTGCGCACGAGTTCAACTTTGCCACCTTGCGCTCGGGCAAGCTCCATGGCTATGGAGAGCCCAAGGCCTGACCCTTCGCGGCTGGTGCTGATGGCAAAGGGTTTGAACAGACCCTCACGCAGGTTTTTGGGAATGCCCGGTCCGGTATCGGTAATATCGATAATTGTACCATTATTGTCAGTGCGCGCCCTCAGCCGAATCTCCCCGCCACCATCAGCAGAACCCGACATGGTCAACGCTTGGTAGGCGTTGCGTATGAGGTTTAGGAGAATTCGAAAGAGATGGTCTGGATCAGCAATGACGATAAGGTCATCTGGAATATCATTGACCAGTCGCACGGAACCATCTTCGGTGAGACCCGTTGCAGCAGCAGCGTCAAGCACCACGGGGTGAAGTTTCACATTTTGCAGATCAATCTGTGATTCTGTCGCACGGCCATACTTCAATGTGTTGGTACACAGACTAACTGCTCGATCGATGGCCCCGATGAGTTTGGGGGAAAGGCGCTGCACCGTCGGATCTTTTACTGAAGACAGTCGGTCAGAAACCAGAGTTGCGCTGGACAGAATATTCCTCAAGTCATGATTTATCTTCGCAACCGCCTCGCCGAGAGCCGCAAGGTGAGCCTTTTGTTTTAATGCTGCTCGAAGGTTGACTTGCATATCAGCGAGCTCACGCTCAGCACCGCCAATTTCGTCGGTGCGATTGCTTGGCACAATGACCCGACGTGCGTCTTCTGGGTTCTCTCGAAACTCAATCATACTATTGGTTATGCGCTGCATCGGCCGTACAAGAGAAAACAGGAGAAAGGCAAAAACACCGAGCGCCGTGGCCGTGGATATGAATAGTGATAGAAGCAAAATATTACGAGAATAGGCGAGCATATCCTTACACAGAGCGGTTTCATCGACAACGATCTCTACTTCTGTATCCGGTCGGAACCGAGCATCGCCTTTAACCGCAAGTATACGCCCCTCGCCAAAGCGCAGGGATCCATAGGCTTGCACAATCGCGTCCCACCACATGAATGACCTAAGGTCGACCCATTTATCGACAGTCTGAGGCATGTCATCAGTCAAGAAGAGCGATTTACTTTCATCTTTGCGCAACACGACCGATAATACTTCGGCATTGCGCAAAAGCTCATTGGCAAGTTCCTTGTCGACCATATTGTCAGGCCGTGCCTCCAACGCCAGAACTGCAATCTGCGCAGCTTCAAGGCGTTCGCTCAGCCAGGTCAGGCGGTAGCGTGCAATGGATGGGACAAAGATAAAAATCTCCGCCAACATGACCATCAACAGCGTCATCAAAAGAAGACGGCCAGATAGTCCACGCCACATCGGAGAAAGGCGTGTGGTAGACCTCTTCCCTATTTGTGGGTCAGCGTTGACAGCCATTCTTTCCTACCCCCTGGTTCAATACCCAATTTTGTGGATTTACAATCAGCCTATTTTTGAGAGTAACCGAACAACGAGGCGCGTGCGCCGACTAAATAGAGTTGGTGTGTAATAGGCACCGGCTGCGCGTTTGCTAATTTCACCCAAAGTCGGATAAGGCGTTATCATTGAGGTGAATGCGCCGATTTTTAGTTTCTGGCTCATGGCCAGAACCCACGGTTGGATCAGTTCCCCAGCTTTGGCGCCGACGATGCTCGCTCCAAGGATCCGGCCCTTTTTATCAGTCACCACTTTGAGAAACCCACGGGTGTCACGCTCGGCTTGGGCACGGTCATTTTCATCTAACGACCATTTGAGAACCCTGATTTGCGCACCAAATTTTTCCTGCGCTTGCGCTTCCGTCAAACCGACATGTGCGAGTTCAGGGTCGGTATAGGTCACCCAGGGCACGCAAGAATGGTCTGCTTTTGCGGGCACTTTAAAGAGTGCGTTTCGAACGACAATGCCGGCGTGATAACCTGCAACATGAGTAAACTGAAGACCACCCGCCACATCGCCGATGGCAAACACCCGCTTGTTGGTGGTGCGCAGTCGCGCATCTACTTGGATGCCGCGCTTGTCATAGGTAATGCCACCAGCATCGAGATTTAAATCTTCGAGATTGGGGATCCGACCCGCGGCGACAAGTAGATGGGATCCGGTTATAGATTGTCGCCCGTCAAGCGAAACCGATATGCCTGACGCGTCCTCGCTAACTTGAGATATTTTAGCGCCTTCAATGATCTCGATACCATCGTCTTTAAGCTGATCAATGACGACACTTGTGAGCTCGGGATCGTCTTTGGCAAGAACTGTGAACGCTTCGAGCACTGTGACTTTTGCGCCAAGACGGCGATGTGCTTGTGCGAGCTCCATCCCGATGGGACCGCCGCCTATAATAATCAAATGCTCCGGCAGCGCCTGGTTATCAAATATGGTTTCGTTGGTGAGGTAGGAGACTTCATCTAATCCAGGGATCGGGAGGATGCCAGCGCGAGAACCGGTGGCGATGACAAATCGGCGCGCTTTTACCAGTGTACCGCCAGCCTCAATTGTTCGTGCATCGATAAACCGACCCGGTGCTTGGATAACATTCACACCCAGCCCTTCAAACCGTTCGACGGAATCATTGGGCTCGATAGCGGCGATCACACTGTGAACATGATCGTGGACCTTGGCAAAATCGACGTCGGGGATAACAGATCCAATGCCAAACTTATCGCCTGACTGCATCAGATGAGCTTGTTTGCTGGCCGCGATTAAGGCTTTGGAGGGCACACAGCCATAGTTCAAGCAATCACCACCCATTTTTGCTTTCTCGATTAGCACCGTACGTGCACCTAATTGGGCAGCGCCTGCTGCAACCGACAAGCCGCCTGATCCCGCGCCGATAACGCAAATATCAGCGTTGATGGTTTTCATTCTGGGTTGTCCTCTAGTTTCCCGTATCAGGGGTCGGGCTCCCCTTGAGCCGCTTATAGATAAGCGGAATGAGTGCTAACACAATAAGACCGCCAACAAGAAACATGACCTTTGGGTCGAGCAAAAGTCCCGATAGGTTCAGATCGCCCCCCTGTTCGATGGCCTCGCTGCCGACATCACCTGCCGCAGCATAAACAAAGGTGGCTGGCATAATGCCGAAAAAAGTCGCGACTAAATAGTTCCGCGTTTTAACCCCCAAAAAAGCAGGCGCCAAATTGACCAACCAAAATGGGAAAATTGGTACAAGACGCAGAATAAACATGTAGCTCAATTCCCCTTGCCGAAAACCTTCTTCGATCTTGTTGATTGCCGAGCCTGCGCGCGAACGGAGACTTTCGCCAAGTACTGTCTTTGCCAAAAGAAAAATAATCGTTGCGCCAATTGTGGCGCCCAAGACGACAGCAAGACCTCCAACTAGAGTCCCAAACATGAAGCCACCGAAAATTGTCAGCAGTGAAGCGCCAGGAAAGGAAATCGAAACGGCGGCGGCATAAACACCTATGAAGACTAGAATTGCCAGCATCCCATAATCAGCAGCAAACCCTTTCAATAAGGCATGGTTTTCCTGAAGTGTTTCGATTGTAAAATACTGATTGAGGCCTAGGCCGAAGAAAAGTGCCAACGCAATAGCAATAACCAACAACGGCGCGAACCGCGCAAATGCCGACCGTTGGTTCGTAGGTTCATTCTCATCGATGGTCATATTAATTCAGTTTCCACAAAGGCAACGCCGGTTCGTATGCACCTCTCAAGTCTAACTGAGGGCGCGCTCATCCGACATACATAACACTGGCGCTCTAACAGCAAAGCCGCTCTCACCCTATTGTGAGCCAAAGTGATGTCAAATATGGGTTATTCGGTGTCGAGCAGGCGACAAGTTTGCTTCGGGTAATTCCCGCCGAAACCGTTGACTTCTCCCAATCCAAGCCCTATACACCCGCTTTTGCTGAGCTTGGCCGAATTTGGGTGCTTTGCACCGCCGCGGTTGCTCGCAATCAGGATTAACCGCTCTCGTCATGCGACGAAGGAGAGACGACGTGAAACGGACATTTCAACCCAGCCGCCTGGTACGCAAACGGCGCCATGGCTTCCGCGCTCGCAAAGCAACCGTTGGCGGACTTCGGGTGCTTGCACGCCGCCGGGCTAAGGGTCGCAAACGCCTCAGTGCCTAATTGAGGTCCGTCGTGGCCAAAACTGGTCATGGGAGGTGCAAGTGGGCCTGGCGCGGTTAAAAAAACGCTCAGAATTTCTGGCAGCTAATCGTGGGCGAAAGTTTGCGGCACCTGGACTTGTGCTTCAGGCACGCCGGCGCAAGGAGCCCGACGAAACAGGTGATATGGAGGCCATCCGTGTCGGCTTTACAGCGACCAAGAAAGTCGGTGGAGCGGTTAGTCGAAATCGAATAAAACGGCGGCTTAGGGCCGCAGCTGACCAGATTTTGCCTGAAAATGGCAAACCCAGAACTGATTATGTGTTAATCGGGCGCGCAAAGACTTTGCTCCGGCCTTTCGATCTGCTGCTTGAAGATTTGGCGCAAGCGCTCCACATGATAAACGCACCGGAGATAAAAGCGCGCACAGACAAGGACAAACATTGATATGGAACCGCAGGAGACGGACGGCAATTGGATAAAGCGTGGATTGGTCCGATGCATCTCTGGCTTATTGTCTATCCTTATTGTCCTCTATCAACGGTTTATTTCCCCCTTTTTCCCGCCAAACTGCCGGTTTGAGCCAACATGTTCTCAGTACGCCCTGGAGGCGATCGAGGTCCACGGCCCACTCAAAGGCTCCTGGCTGACCCTCCGTCGCCTTGGGCGATGCCATCCGGTGCGTATCTTAGGCGGAAATAGCGGCTATGACCCGGTTCCACCGAAGAACAAAAACACACCGCAAGCCATCGAAGAAATTTACCCGCCAACGCACCAAAGGCGTTGTCACGATTGATTGAGCCCGCTACATGAGACGCGCACCTAGGGGTGCGTCAAAGTCAAAGAGTTCGGATAACTGGTATGCCTGATAAGAATTTTATGCTCGCGATTGTGCTTTCAATCTCAGTGATGTTTTTGTGGATGGTTCTTTTTCCACAAGACCCCCCTCAAGTTCAGCCAGTTGATCAGGATGTGGTCACGTCAGATGCGCCAGCCATCGACACCAACGGCATCCCCAGTGTTACCGATCATACGGGCGCGCCACAATTGGATAGCTCAGGCTTTGACCAAACGACGACCAATCTGACGCGTGCCGATGCCTTGAAAAAAAGTGCCAGACGCGTGCGGTTTGATAGTTCAAGCATTGATGGTTCGATCAATCTGGAAGGTGCGATTATTGACGATCTTCGGCTGAAAAAATATCGCGAGACAACCGACCCGCTCAGCGAAGAAATCATTCTTCTGTCACCTGAAGATTCCGAGGGTGCCTATTATGCCCAATTCGGCTGGACCGCTGCCTCTGGGGATAAAGTCAAACTACCCGACAACAAAACTCTTTGGTCGGTGTCGCAACCAGGGATGTTAACACCACAAAACCCTATTGAGCTTTACTGGGACAATGGTTCGGGGTTGGTTTTCAGACGCACGATTTCGCTTGATGACAATTACATGTTTCAAATCAGCCAAAGCGTTGAAAACAACAGTGATGCATCCATAACCCTCTATCCTTATGGTTTTGTTTCTCGCCACGGCACACCAAAGACATTGGGATACTTCATACTTCATGAAGGCCTGGTCGGGGTCATGGGCGGTTCACTCAAAGAATTGACGTATAAAGATATTGGCAAAGGTGAAACGCTTAAGGAAACGTCCACCGGTGGTTGGCTGGGGATCACTGACAAATATTGGCTGACGGCGATCATCCCCAACCAGAACGAAGAATTTACCGGACGCTTTATCGACAATAAGAGAGGTAGCCTTAATCGCTTCCAAGCCAATTATTTGCTGGGAGCGAGGACAGTTTCACCAGGCGGTGCAACCGAAGTCACCAATCACTTGTTTTCCGGGGCTAAGGAAAATCGGTTGTTGGAAGCTTACCAAGCATCTATTCAAATTGTTCGCTTTGATATGGCGATTGATTGGGGTTGGTTTTCAGTCATCACTAAACCTTTGTTTCTCGCTCTTGCTTATTTTGGAAAAATGACCGGCAATTTCGGTATTGCCATTTTGATCGTCACAGTTCTGCTCAAGCTTCTCTTTTTCCCATTGGCCAACAAGCAATACGCCTCTATGGGTAAGATGAAAAAAATCCAACCGGAAATGATGCAGCTGCGCGAACGGTATGCCGACGACAAAGTACAACAACAAAAAGCAGTGATGGAGCTTTACAAGCGAGAGAACGTAAATGTCGCTGCGGGTTGCCTGCCTATCTTGGTTCAGATCCCAGTTTTCTTTGCTCTGTACAAAGTTCTTTTTGTCACCATCGAGATGCGGCAAGCTCCATTCTTCGGTTGGATACAAGATCTGGCCGCGCCAGATCCGACAACCATATTCAACCTGTTTGGCCTCATTCCTTGGGACCCAACAGGTGTTCCCCTCATCGGTGGTTTGTTGGCGTTGGGTGTATGGCCATTGC
>JAJFIN010000128.1 GCA_021774955.1 Alphaproteobacteria bacterium
TTAAGCATGCAGCTTTTGGGTCTTCTGCCTATCCTGTTTGTGATGCTGGTTTACAATAGTCTCGCCCTGCAGTTCTTAGGTATATCTTTAGAAGATACCAAACAGCTTTCGAAATTGTCGACACAGACTGTAATAATTATGCAAATACCCCAGATCTTTCTACAGGCAGTTTCACTCGTACTCTCCGCGGCACTGATATGTTTTGCCTACCGAATTGTGATTGGTGATAAATTGCCATCAAAATCGTAGATCGATGGTGTCTTCTCTAAACGCGTGTCAGTCGGTAAGTTGAAATCACCTCATAATCACCTTGGTTAATCAGTCGGCGCTCTTTCTGGATCGTCAAGGTATTCTTGCTGAGATGATAGGTGAAACGCGATTGAGCAGGTCGTGCATCATCCCAAGCAACCGTCTCTAGGACCATCCGCCAGTCTCGACGTTTTTCACTGCCGTCAATTTCTTGAACGTTGCACGAGACGTGATCTTGAACGCCACCCGAAAAATTCGTTACACCAAGTTCACCCGACGCCGGGTCAACACCCAAAACTGTAAACTCACCGGTTCGCCCAAGGTTTGAAGCATATGAATAGTGATTTAAAAAAAACCAACCATCTGGTGTTGGTTCAACTTTGAGTGAAACGTTGGATCTGTTGCCCCCATAGGCCCCGTTGCGGGCATCCGAAAAGACGCCCTGCCAACAGCCGACAAGGCCCGACAATAAAGTCAGATAATGTTGAGTTCGATCAACATGTGGCGTTTTTCGCCTCTGCGTTTGTCGGAAAGACCACAACGCCATCTGACTCGGTCCTTTCTTCGCTCAGCCATTACTCAGTCACAGCGGGCACTCGTTCAGCTAATCAAATATAGCGATCCCTCATTTGGGAGGCTGTAAACCCGCTTACACAAACAGCCACCTAGGCGCTGTCTTTGGTTTTTTGTTTTGATGAATTTGAAAAAGGTCGGTCGCAGCTTGGTCTGACTTGCAGCCCTGCAGCCAGGTTCCCCATATAAATCACCGCGACCGACCTTTTCCAGGCCCCTAATTAAGCGAAAAATATCAGATCGTCTGTAAATCGAGATACATTCAAATGCCGTTAGATCCCTTATGTTTAAACAGAAACCGGCGATCTCGACCGTCTAGCCCGGCAAGTCCTGCCCACCGGGTCAAAAATTGCCGACCTAACCGGCAAGTTTTGCCTAGTTCGGTGACATCGTTAATGGAAGTTAACCAGCTAAGATCTTGTTCTCGTTGCGGATCTTATTTTTACATAAACCGGCATGGGTTATGCGTAGGATATAGGTGAATTTGCGATGGAGTAGCGTCAAAAACTAAATAGCGAGTTTAATATTTTTGTACTATTTTATCGATCAGACTACGGAATATTGATATTCCCCCGAGAGAGAGCGCGTTACTTCCCCCCTCCCCCCAAGGTCCAAAAAACGCCTCTCTCTCACCCCCTCTTTCAACCTTAGAACATAGCCTTGTTGAAGATCGCGAGAATTAGACGCTATAGAGCAGCAAGCGAAACGGGTATGCCGTTCAGAACTGCCGTTCCAGATAGGGGATCATATTTGCCATCATCGGCAAGCTGGTTGGAATTTACACCAGGTTGATTTGAAGCGACCCTAAGATTGGTGTCATCAAAGACATGACCAAAACCATGCGGTAGACAAACCACGCCCGGTTTCATGTCTTCAGAAAGCTCTATCACAACCTCCAGTGACCCGCGATCATTGGAAAGCCGTGCAATGTCACCATCTTCAAGCGTTCGATTATGCGCATCACTTGGGTGGACTTGGAGCGCGCCCTTAAATTTCCCTTTTGCAAGTAAAGGAAGGTTGTGCATCCAGGAATTATTGGTGCGCACATTTCGTCGCCCGATCATAGTCAATGTCGCCGCGCCACTATCACCAGAAACACGGCTTGCTATTTCTTCCAGAGCACCTGAAACGCGAGGTAAATCTTGGACTATCGGCTCTGGTGCCATCTCAATTTTGCCAGAAGGTGTGCCAACGATTTCTTCCAAACATTCCCTCAGGGCTCCAAGATCGACACCATTTGGATTGTTTACCAGCTTATCAAGCGTGAGGCCGTCTGGCTCTAATCCAAATTTGTCACCTTCAGGACCCATTCGGATTGCAAAATCGATCTGGCGTTCCGGTCCGTGTCGCGGCTCGAGAGCTGCCAGTATTTTCTGTGGATCTTTACCCTCCAAAGCAGCGCCTGGAACAGTGAGCGTTTCGATCCGCTTGAGCATATTTTTATCGTCTACCTGCTGGACAATTTCGGAATTGTTTTGACCGGCCATTATATGGGCAATCCGGCTGGCAATTTCCCACTCTTCCAATTGATCCTCCGATGGTGAAAAAAGCGCTGGTGAAAATCGTAGAGAATTGCGTGCTGACAAGCGCTGAAAGTTCATCGGGAAATGAAACTCTTCCAATGGTGAAGCGCCTGGTAGAACCACATCAGCATGGCGCGTCGTTTCATTGAGATAAATATCCAGAGAGACCATAAAATCGAGCTGATCGAACGCACGTGAAAGGCGAGCCCCGTTGGGTGCGCTAAGAGCCGGGTTACCAGCCACGGTAACGAGCGCTCGAATTTGCCCCTCTCCAGGCGTTTCTATTTCTTCGGCCAAACATACGGCGGGATATTCACCCATGACCTCCGGCGCATGGCTCACCCGCGAATGTCGTCGCCCAATGCGAAACTTAGATCCGCCTCGCCGTTTGGTGATGCCGAAGGCTGCAGGTGATGCCCACATAACCCCACCCGGTCGATCCAAATTGCCGGTCAATATGTTGAGCACATCGACGAGCCAGCTCGCTGTCGTGCCGAATTCAGTTACCGATGTGCCGATACGACCATAGACGGCTGCTTTGTCTGCGGCGGCTAGATCACGCGCTAATTGCCTAATCTCAATGGCGGCAATGTCCGTTGCCGTCGACACGCTTTCAGGTGTGTAAGGCGCAACAATATCTTCGATCTGTTCCAAGTTTTCGACGTGAGATTCGAGATGTTTCAAGTTAACAAGATTCTCAGCAAACAAAGTGTTTGCGAGCGCCAGTAGCAAAAACACGTCAGTTCCAGGGCTGATTGGAATATGTTGATCAGCCTGTTTTGCTGTTTCCGTTCGTTTGGGATCAACGACAATAATTCGTCCACCACGATCTCTGAGTTTACGGGCGCGACCGCGATAATCCGGAACAGTCCATAGGCTACCGTTTGATACCATTGGATTGCCGCCTAGTATGAGCAAGAAATCTGTGCGGTCGATGTCAGGAACGGCAATGGCACCGGGATGGCCGTACATTAATCCGCATGCCACCTGTTTTGGCATTTGGTCCAATGTTGATGCAGAAAATATATTTGATGTGCCGATAGATCGTATGAGTGCAGGCACGGCCAAAGAAAGTCCTGCTTTATGGGCGGTCGGGTTGCCCAGATAAATACCAACCGCTTGAGGTCCAAATTCTTCACGTATTGGCAGCAATCGCTTTTCTATTTCTGCGAACGCTTCTTCCCAAGAGGCGGGTTCGAGATTTCCACCGCGACGGATGAGTGGTTGACGTAGCCGATCAGGGTCTTCATGCAATTCTCGGACAGCAACGCCCTTCGGGCAAATGTATCCTTGAGACAGAACATCGCCATCATTGCCGCGAATGGCTACGATCTTGTCGTCAGCATCAATGTCAAAACGTAATCCGCATGTCGCTTCACAGACGGGACAAATACGATAGGCGGTTCGTGTTTTGTTAATGCTCGGCGTATCTTGCATGGCGGCTCTCACGAAACTTTTTGTTTCGATTAGATTATGAGCCTCACTTGATCCACGCAAGTCTATCCTGCGACACCGGACAACGGCTGAAGAGGATCGGCAACTCCTGTGCATTTTCCGTTGTCAAATTGAACAATGCTCGGACAAGCATAGTTTGATGGCACGACAGCATGCTCCATCCACTGGGCAGGAAGTACTTTCCCCACTGTATCAAGAACCTGGCTATTAAATCTCGGATCCACACTCGCTCCATCGATACCACTCACATCAATACGTGGAGCGTGAATGGCATTGTCCAAATCCATGTCGAAGTCGAGCACCATTGACAATAGCTGCATGATGCATGGGAAAATACGTCGCCCTCCCGACGCACCAATGGCCAAAACCGGCTGATCGTCCTTAGTGGTTACGATGGTTGGAGCCATGTTCGAAAGTGGCTTTTTTGATGGCGCAATGGAATTGGGCCGGCCTTCAACTGGATCAAACCACATCATGCCATTGTTCATCACAACACCGCTCGATGGACTTGAAACTTTGGCCCCAAATAAAGACAACAACGTTTGCGTCAGGGCCACCATATTCCCTTGTCCATCGACAATTGTGATGTGCGTCGTGCAGGCGGGATCTTTGGTGTCATCCACATCACCGAGCCTGGCAAACCGTTCCGTATAACTCGCTTTAAGAGCCTTTGCCCATTCTGCAACATCGTTTGGTTGCGGATGATCTGACTTTGATAATGTCGGCAGCTGCTCCATCGCCATTTTCATAGAAGGCCCTGCCGTTACACCACCCATAGTGTGAATAACCTTATCTCGGTATGCAAAGCTTAAGGGCTCGCATTCTTCTGCCTGATAATCTTGCATATCTTTCATGCTGAGATATCCGCCACCTTTGCGAACATCTTCCACCAAGGACTTGCCAAGAGTGCCATTGTAAAATGGCTCAATGCCATCGCGGGCGATTGTCTCTAGCGTCGTTGAAAGCAACCCAAGAGGCAGATGAGGAATTGGTTTTCCGGCAACACCAGATGGTGGCAAACCATTTGGTAAGAACAGCTGGGCGGACATGGGATCCTCACGCAAAATTGCCGCGTAAGCAGCAATTCGCAAAGTCGTCGACCAACTGACCGGCAATCCTTGGCGTGCAAGTTCAACCGCGGGCATGACAAGATCTTGCCAGGGCATCGTCGCCCAGCGTCTATGCGCGTGATCAATTCCAGAGAGCAATCCGGGAACACCTATCGCTTTCCAACCGCTAACATTGATATCTCCTTTAACGGCAGGCCAGCTGAAAAGGTCGCCGCTTTCAGCGCCCTCATCGATCTCAAAATCGGTGGGGTTGAGCCCTGCTGGTGATTTCATTCCAAAATGAATTGTACTGACTTTTTTTGTCGCCGCATCATAGTAGGTCATCAACCCACCACCACCGATACCACTCATCCACGGCTCGATGACGGAAATGGCAAAAGATGTTGCAATTGCAGCATCAATAGCATTGCCACCTTTGTGCAGAACGTTTGCGCCAATTTGCGATGCCGCCAGATGCTGACTTGCCACCAAACCGTTGTCGCTGGTGATGGCGGGTTTGCGAAGTGACCAATGTTGAGACAATTCTGTAGGGGGGAGTTTATGCACATTCATGGATGGCGGTTCTTTCTCACGTGGACAAACCAAAGACCTACACCATGCATCTCACAAAGCAATATGTCTATTCAACTAGAATTGGTAGCGGATGTGAATGAAAATTTTCAGCTATCGCTTAAGATTGCTTCGAGCACTTTTTGGCTCTTGGCATCAGCAGGATGGAACATTTCGACAGAAAGTTCCTCGACAGTAATATCACGCGGTGTTGAAATATGAGTGAGTGTCGAGAAAAGCACCATCGGCCGGCCATTGAGGTCAAAGCGCATTGGGAGGTAAGGAGATCTGGATTTTACACTTCTACGCGGTTTGACATCGCCAGATTGATCGATCGCAGTCAAAACAAAGTCAAGCAGGTCGGCGAGGTCTTGGTCGGCAACATTCGCCATGGCTTGCTTATGCAGACGGCGGACAAATTCTACTGCAATATCCGGCCAATTGGTCAGGGCATTCTTGATACCGTCGTTTCCTGTGAAAATCTTGATAATGTTCACATGATCGCCATCCCAATCAAACGAACGATTACTCAGTTTGTCGATCAATGTTCTAAATGCACCGTTAGAGCGTATTACATCCCATTGACGATTAAAGGCAACGGTCGGCCGAAGTGGGTCCGCGTTCAACAGCACATCCAAAGCTGCATTCGCACCACTCATCTTAGTATCGTCGACACTGGTTTCGGCGTATACTGCTGCGTAATCTGCAGCCTCCAGCATTGTGTTCCGTACACGAAGTGGTAGATCCAGCACTTCAGCTAATCGCAAGACCATTTTACGACTTGGACGTGCGCGACCCGTCTCCATGAAACTCACATGGCGCGCTGAAACGTTTCCGGCCAACGCAAGATCGGCTTGGCTCATATGGGCTTGTGTTCGCCATAATTTGAGCATTTGACCGAATTGACCGGGCGTGCGTGGTTTTGGAGATTGCACGGTTTTAGGAGCTGGAGGTGTGGGAAAACCCTTGGCCTCGCTGAACTCTTTCTGCGGTGCCTGAGAGCCGTTTCCTCTCACATTTGTTCTTGTTTCAGGCGCTGAGGGTGCGCTCTGTCGTCCCTCCATCGCCATAGCTCCCATTTTTACCACGATATTATAGGCATCCTTTGCAAAACCGTCACCAATAGCCAGAATTTCTGGCGGAAACGCTTAAGAACGAACCATTGTCGGACACATTATGGCAGGCAATTTTGCACATTAAGTTAACACAGATTTAAACAGAGGAATACATTTCCGCCTAAAGTATTTTGGCTAAACCATTGTATTACATCAGTTATTAGTAGGTAGATCCAGCCCAACTTGAGCTAAGCTAAGTTGCGGCAAAAGCTTGAATTAGCTTACGGCTTTTTGCTCTAGATCCTGTCCGCAGCACCGATCAATCGCGGTGAATAAACTATCTGGGTCAATCGGCTTCGACACGTAATCATTCATGCCGCTATCAAGATAACGTTCTCGATCCCCCGCCATCGCATGGGCCGTCAAAGCAATGATCGGGATCGAAGATGCAGGTCCATCAAGCGCTCGAATGAGCCTGGTGGCACTTTCCCCATCAATAACCGGCATTTGAACGTCCATCAAAATGAGGTCGAAAGGCGCACCTTCTCCTGCGCCTTCAATCTGAGCATCGCGCACCGCAACAACGGCTTGTTTGCCATCTTCAACGACAGTAATCTCGTGCTCAAATCTATCCAAAATGCCCGTTACAACCATCTGATTGACCTTGTTGTCCTCGGCGATCAGGATTCTCAACGGATATGGATGACTGCCCTTATCGTTCATCATTGTTCCAACCTGTTTTTGATCGATCTTCTTGGTAACTTCATCTGCTTTCGCGTTGACGATTATTTCTATCGGTGTTGCAAAAGTAAAAGTGGATCCCTTACCTTCTACGCTTTCTACGTTCAGCTCACCACCAAATAACGTGGCAATCTGGCGTACAATACTCAATCCCAAGCCGGTACCGCCATATTCGCGTGTTATGGAAGTGTCGGCTTGAAAAAATGGATTAAACAAATTTTCCTGCGCCTCTTGGCTGATTCCCAAACCCGTATCAGAAACTCTAATTTCAAGGTTTCCCGAATTATGGTTCGAATGTTCGAAAGAAACCGATACGACAACCTGGCCCTGCCGCGTAAATTTTATGGCATTACCGATTAGGTTGTAGAACACCTGACGGAAGCGCGTAGGGTCACCGACTATAGAGACGAAGGAAGGCATTTCGCTGTTGATTTCGAAACTGATATTCTTTTCGACGGCCTTTTCGCGCATCAATTGGTCTACTTCGAACAGAATTTCCGACAAATCAAATTCTACGGTTTCGAGGGTCATCTCACCGGCTTCGAATTTCGAATAATCCAAAATCTCGTTGATAAGATTGAGAAGGGTATTTGAAGACGCTGTAACAACACCGATGTTTGAGCGTTGAGATTTCGTAAGTTTCGATTTGGAAAGAAGCCCCATCATTCCGATGATGCCGTTCATTGGCGTCCGTATCTCATGGCTCATCATTGCCAAGAATTCAGACTTCGCTCGATTGGCATATTCTGCAGCTTCCTTTGCAGAACGAAGCGCTTGGTGTGCAGATACGATTTCGGACTCGTCTCGGATCATTGCAAGCTTATAGGCATTGTCTGATATGTCTGTTTCAATCTCACTTAGACTTATTTTCACCGGTACGCTGCTGCCGTTTTTTCTCTCCAACTTTGCTACGAATGAATTTTCAGCTTCCAGACCAATATTCATTTGCTCTTTTGGTTGCCCTAACCGATTTAGCTTTAGAATTGACGTTGCTGATTTTCCGATCAATTCTTCCGTTGAGAATCCCAAGATTGCTTCGGTAGCATCATTGCACAGCACTATTTCATCTTTAAGATTGTACAATATCAATGCGTCCGGCACGCCCTCGAAGATCCATTGGAACATGCTCTTTTGTTTTTCGAGCTCCCTACGGGTTTTGCGTTCCTCGGTAATGTCGGTCATAAATCCGATAAACCGCAAGGGTGTACCGCTTTCATCTCTTTCTACGACTTGGCCACGGCTTTGAACCCAGACTTGATCGCCATTACCCTTATTGATTTTATACTGTGCTGAATAGTTTTCTGCCCGACCTTCTAGATGTTCCTGCAGATTATTTTCCGGTGCGTTAAACGTCTCTTGATCTACAATTTTTTGATAATGTTCGTAGGGGAATGGGTTTGGTAATTGCTCATGACCCGTATGTATCATCCATGGCCGACTCACCCAGACCATCATCGTTGTAAAATCAACCTCGAAGTATCCGCTATTCGTTATGTCAGCGGCAATGTTTGTATCATTGCTCTGCATTTTGAGAGGAGGGTTTTCGATGCGGTCAGAGAGGATTTGTGAGGCATGCGTGATCAAGTAACGAACATCACCTCCATTGTTCAAGAGTGGAGAAATTGATAATGTCCAGGTTCTATGTTTGTAACCATCACCGAAATTGATCGTCGTTACCGCAGCTCTTTTCTTTCGAACACCTGCTTCAATGTAGGTATAAAATGGACCGAGATACCGGGCATTCAATGGTCGGCTAGAATCGAACGGGGTTTTTAATGCCCCGTTTCTAATTAGCATTTCGGATTGCCGCTGATTACATACTAATAATTCAATTTTATCGTCTGTGACGCCAAAGATACAGGAAAACGCATCGCTGGCATCTACCATCGACTGAAGTGCGTCCAGCGGGATGTCGTTAAAACCAAAACCCATTGAAGTAGCCAGAAGTGGCCCCCTTTTTATTGCCCAAGCGTTTCAAACGACCCGGCACACGCATGAGTAACTCTTTTTACGGGTGAATCTATTAAGAATTAGGAAGCAAATAGAACATAGGCGGGTGTTTATTTTAGTTATGATAATAAGTAATTAAACAAGGACGCTAGTGACTAGATGGTAGAGCAAATATCCACAAATCTTTTCTTGGTAATATTTGGGACTTGAGCGTTTTCATCAGGATGACCCACAACCAGAATCATCACGGCTTTTTCATTTTTTGGCCGTTTTAAAATGTCGCGCAAAAAACCCATTGGGCTCGGAGTATGGGTCAAAGTTGCTAATCCTGCTTTATGAAGGCAGGCAATTAGAAAGCCTGCAGCGATACCTACACTTTCTTGGATATAATAATGCTTGAACCGCGATCCATCCGGACGAAGACCATAATTCTGTTGAAACACGACAATGAGGTACGGCGCGGTTTCGAGAAAAGGTTTACGCCAATCCGTTCCTAATGGGGCAAGAGCTTCTATCCATTCAGGCGTCGCGCGACCGTCATAAAAAGCCTTCTCTTCTTCTTCGGCTGCGACGCGAATTTGGCGTTTGATATCTGCGTCCTCAACAATAACAAAATGCCACGGCTGCATGTTTGCGCCATTGGGTGCTGTCGCCGCTGCCCGAATAGATTCTTCGATGACCACTTTCGGGACAGGATCTGAGGAGAAATCTCTGACCGTTCGCCGACGTTTCATGAGATCGGCAAACTCTTCTGCCTCGATTATCATGTCCTTTTCGCTGTGGCGTTCGTAACCTTCCAGTGGAACAAACTCCTGCTTGCTCATAATTGTGCCTCACTGCCCGCAGATTTCGACGAATGCATCGAGACCTGTTAGAGTTGAACTAACGGGTGATCATAAGGGAGGACTCGATGGGCCACAAACTACCTGAAGCGGGAGCTGATTGGACTGACTTGAAACAGCAAATGCTCGACTTTGGATCAGGTGACGCCGATTGGCGACACGGTCGAACCGGCATGTATGTGTTTTTCGCAGGTGATGATGTGCTCAAAGTCGCCAAAGAAGCCTATACGCTTTACATGTCAGAAAATGCTCTCGGCCCCTACGCCTTCCCCAGTCTGAAACGGATGGAGCAAGAGGTCATCAATATCGGATCGTCACTGCTTCATGGGCCAGACGATGGTTGCGGCAGTATGACTTCGGGCGGGACGGAAAGTATTTTTCTGGCCATTAAATCCGCCCGTGATCGCGCGGCATCCAGGGGCGTCGATATCACCAAAGCCAATATCGTCGTGCCCTATTCTGCGCATCTCGCGTTTGACAAAGCGTGCCACTACCTTGGCCTAGAAATCAGAAAGATACCGCTTGCGGAAGATCATCGAGCTGACCCGGCCGCGATGGCCGACAGTGTCGACAGCAATACTATTCTAGTAGCCGGTTCAGCCCCAGCATTTCCCCATGGCCTCATCGACCCCATCGAAGAGATCGCTAATATCGCTTTGAAGAAAGACCTATGGATGCATGTCGATGCCTGCGTTGGCGGGTACTTCGCGCCCTTTGCTGCCATGAATGGCGCCGAGCTTCCATCCTTTGATTTCTCCGTACCCGGCGTATGTACGATGTCGGCTGACCTGCACAAATACGGTTATTGTGCAAAAGGTGCGTCCACCGTTCTTTATCGAGATAAAGATTTGTTTTCTCATCAACAATTCGATTGCGATCAGTGGCCTGCCGGCCGAATGGTCACGCCCAATATTGCCGGCACCAGACCTGGTGGAGCCGTCGCAGCGGCGTGGGCTGTCTTGCATTATCTCGGTCAAGAAGGATACCGAACAAAAGCCAAGCTTGTGACAGATACGCGCGAGAAACTTGAAGCAGCAATTGACAAGTCGGACGATCTTGTTGTTTGGGGAAAGCCTCAGCTTGGTCTCATTGCCTATGGCTCTAAGATACTCGATATCCAAGCGGTGTGGAAAAAGATGTTTTTTGACCGTGGCTGGTTCATCGGCACAATCCAGGAACCTGCTGGCATTCACATGATGCTCACACCTGCGCACGCGGATGTCATCGACATATATATTGACGATCTAAATACATGCGTGACGGAGGTTAAAGAGGAAGGCGGCTCCAAACCCACTGAAGAGTTCAAATATTCAGGATGAACATCTAATTCTCAAACCCTTCAACAAGCGTGAACTCCCCTGACCGAATACGGGCAGGGAGGGATTCTGCCATTTGAGCGACAAACTCCTCACCGTGTAGATCAACCATATCTGTGAGAGCCGCAAAAATTGCTGTCGTGGCTAGGATTTCCGGCTGCACACCTTGTTCAAGCGAAGTGTCCCACGCATCGAGAAGGTGCTCTAGCGCCAGCCTTTTTTGATCGTCGGTGTCCTGAAGATCAGGATTCTCGTGGTCATCATCAACCATGGATCACGTATCCCATTATTCGTCTAGTTTGAAATACTATTCGCGGCTGTCTCAGAAAGAACCGCACCTTCACGCGCCAATCGTTCTGCTTCGAGCGACGCTGCCCGTGTGCATTGAGGATAATCACGGCGGGCTTTGGCATAGGTTTCGTTAAACCGCCTGATGAGCTGTTCTTTGCGATCAGATGAAGGATCCTCCAACCGAATTAGTTCCATCATCTCATCACGCCATGCTTGGCGTTCACTTTCAAAACATTGGCCACGCAGGTGATGAAGTGTGCCGAGAATTTCAGCCAGTCGTAACAACTGGCTTTGATAGCGGCTGTAAACCCTGAGGCCACCCTCATCTTGTGCAAACGCAATTGGAGTAGAAACGGAAAAGGCAGCAGCCATCACAACACCAAACAAGCACCGTCTCAACATATCTCGACCTCAAACTGACAAACGTAATATTTGTTCTTACCATCAAATGGCGCTTGATGCATCTAACTGATTAATTGGGCTAAACGTTGATGCTGGCTGCTTTGCGCCAGACTTCAAATCGGCTTTCTCGCTCGTCTTCAGACCATTGAACCTCGAAAACCTTGTCGCATTGGCGCAATCGTCCTGCCATTTCTGGCCCCCAAAGACCGATTGTTTCCCCGGCACACAGAGCGGCGCCCAACGCTGTGGCTTCTGCAATCTGATGCCGTTCTATCGGACGGCCAAGAATATCGGCTTGAATTTGCATGAAAGTATCGTTGCGCGTCGCACCGCCATCCACCCGTACGCTTTGTGGTTTCGGAGAACCGGCCTCCTGGTAAACTTCATCAAAGGCTTCCCGAATACGAAACGCCACGCCTTCGAGTGCGGCCCGTACAACATGTGCTTTGGTCGAGGCACGCGTGAAACCCCCGATCAATGCCTGCTTGTTTGGGTCGCCATAGGGCGTACCCAGACCTTGCAACGCCGGGACTACAAAGACACCACCTGCATCGGCAACACTTGCAGCAAGATCGCCGGTTTCTTGGGGATCGCCAATAAGGCCCAGCCCGCTTGCTAGCCAATCAAACATGGCACCGGCTGAAATCACCATGCCTTCCAGGCAATATTGAACAGTGCCGTTTTTCTGACAAAGCACCAATGGATAGGCGCCAGCAGCGAGTTTGATGTCACCGCCGGTATTGACGTTCAGTGTTCCTGATGTGCCGTAGGTGATCTTGCCTTCACCGGGTTTTAGACAATCCTGGGCCAGTGTCGCGCTTTGTTGATCAGCAATGATCGCACCAATTGGAACCTTGGCACCAAAGGTTTTTTTACTTGTGTGAGCAAACAGGCTGGCGGTTTCCCCAATGCTGGGGAACATCTCAGGCTTCATGCCTTGCTCTGCAATGAGCTTTTGATCCCAACCCGGATTATCGAAACTGTAATACCCGCTTGCGCTGACCTGGCTTAGATCAGTGACATTGGCACCATCGGTCAATCGCGCGACAACAAAACTGTCGACATTACCCCAGGCCAATTCGCCCCGCGCCATGCGCGCCCGACCCTGCTCTATCCCATCAATCACAGATTCCAGTTTGGCGGCCGCCGTTTGCGGCATCACCAGATACCCTTGAGCGAGTAATTCCTTTGCCCGCTGAGCACCTCGCAAATCCTGCCAGCTGACAAGAGGTGCTAGTGCCTTACCAGTTTTCTTATCCCAGACAATGACGTTGGAACGCTGCGTGGTGACACCGATGGCACT
>JAJFIN010000129.1 GCA_021774955.1 Alphaproteobacteria bacterium
GTTGACCCACATTTACACCGAACCAAAAATCTATCGGAATTATTCGGAGCGTGTGAGGTCGTCGTTCTCCAATCTGCTGATCTCATCGCACAGACGTTGATCAAAGATGAAATTGGAAGAGACCTTGTACTTGTCGGTCCAGATAGTGAATCGAGACAATGGGTGGAGGCGGTAGCACGAGAAATTGGTGCTGGGTTCGTTATCGGTGAAAAAAAACGTATAGGAGACCGATCTGTGCAGGTTGAGCTCCCAGGTGTTGAAATTGTGAAAGACCGCCCAGTTGTCATTATTGATGACCTGGTGGTGAGTGGGTCGACAATTCGTTCTTGCGCCCAGATTTTACAAAAAGCAGGGGCGCGCTCGATTGAGCTTATTGCGGTGCATGCGCTGTGCGGTCCCGACGATATGGGGCTAATGAAGGATGCGGGAGTGGCTCGAATGCGTTCCACCGACAGCATCGTCCATTCAACGAATGCAATTCATTTGACACCACTGATTGCAGCAGCGCTTTCGGGGAAAATTTAGTATGCCGACAATTCTGAAATTTTGTGGCGCGGCTGGCATGGTGACGGGCTCCTGCTATTGGGTTCAGACGGATCAATGCCAGTTTCTCGTTGATTGCGGATTGTTTCAGGGCTCCAAGACTGTCAAGCAGCTGAACTATGGTGCGTTTCCTTTTGATCCTTCAAAGATCGATTTTGTTTTGCTCACTCATGCGCATGCAGATCATGCGGCGTTGTTGCCTAAATTGTTCAAGCACGGTTTTACTGGAACGATCTATGCGACGCGAGGAACGAAGGACCTATTATCGTTCATGCTGCCTGACAGTGGGCATATTCAAGAGGTTGAGGTTGAACAACTCAATCGCCGAAACGTGCGTCGCGGGCGAGCCAAAGTTGAACCGATTTACACACAACAAGATGGCGAGAGATGTCTTGAGCAGGTACAAACTGTAGACTACGAAAATTGGTGCAATCTGGGAAAAACTGCTCGAGCGCGGTTTTGGAATGCCGGTCATATCTTGGGTTCAGCATCAATCGAAGTAGAACTTCCAGCAACGGATGGCTGTCCGCAACCCTTGCGCCTATTGTTTTCTGGAGACATCGGACCGGACTGTAAGCTCTTTCACCCAGACCCAGATGCCCCAAGTAATTTCGATTATGTATTTTGTGAAGCGACCTATGGCGGTCGTGACCGGGAAGAAGTGTCCCCTTTACAACGACGACAAATACTCGCCACTGAAGTCAACCAAGCGCTTGATCAGAATGGTATACTGATCATTCCGACTTTTGCGATAGAGCGCACGCAGGAATTACTGCTTGATCTTGCTCATTTGCTCAATGACGGTGCTATTCCTCCGGCGCCTGTGTTTCTCGATTCCCCTCTGGCAATAAGAGTGACATCCGTGTTTGCAGATCATGCGGATGATCTTGAGGATGTCGATGGTGTTCCAAATCCTTTTCAGCACCCGAGTTTTCATTTCACAGAAACAGTGGATGAGAGTAAGGCGATTGAAAGGTATAGAAGTGGTGCCATCATTCTTGCAGGCAGTGGGATGTGTGATGCTGGCCGTGTGCGCCATCACCTGAGGCATCATCTTTGGCGACGTCAGGCCACAGTTCTTCTGGTCGGTTATCAGGCACCGGCAACGCTTGGCGATCTTTTGTTAAAAGGCGTGAAAACTGTGCGTATTCAGGGGGAGCCGATCGAGGTTCGCGCCCGTATCCGTCAAATCGATATCTATTCCGCGCATGCGGATGGCACCGATCTTGTTGAATGGGTTTTGGAACGTGAGCCCGTTAGCAGGCGTATTTTCCTTACTCATGGCAACGAAGAATCTCTTGCAGCCTTGAAGCATACCCTTATCGAAAAGGGATTGGATGCCAAAAGGATTACGATTCCTCAGTTAGATGATGAATATGACCTTCTTCATGGAAGGCGTGGCTTGCAGCGACAAGGTACGGTTCGTCGTGTTGACCCCGCGGCGGTCAGCAGGCCTGATTGGCATAATGAATTAGCCCAACTTACTCTCGATATTCGCAAACAATTGGAAGGCACGGCAGATAATCGTGGGCGTGGTGTTATTTTGCGTCGATTACGCCGAGCCCTGAAGGAAAATTAGTTTTTGAATTAGTTTGTTTTATTTCCTGATCCACTCTTGTTTGATTCCATTTAAGTTCCCTTGCCATAAGGCGTGCGACTTTATCAATGGCTTCAACACCTGGATGACCGAGTGTACCGAGCCCCGTTCGACGGAAAATAACATCTTCCAGCGTTAGTGCGAGTTCTTGGCGGACGGCATAGATAATCTGTGCACCGATATCGAAACGCCCTGGGCAAATGGGACCGAGGAGCGCCGGCTCTTCTTGACCGAGCTGGAGTAATGCGGTCACACGCGTGCCGTAATGGCGTGCCAAATAGTCGAGTGTGTCGGTTGGTGTGGCTGGATAGGTTTCCGTCAATTTTTGAACGAATTTACAAAGATTTCCGATACCGCCCGCGATGGTTGGTGTTTGATCTGTACGGCAAGGATACGCGCTTGCCTTCAATTCAAGTTTCTCGACGGCTAGATCAACGGCCTGTTCAGCGACATGACGTGAGGTCGTCCACTTCCCTCCTAGAGCAGAAATAAAGCCGGAAATATTGTTTTCAATCTCGTGATCGACAATTTCAGCTGCTCGGCTGGCATTGTAGGAATTTTGTTTTTCGTTCTCTTTGGTAGCTTGATTGTCTTTGTCGATCAACGGTCGCAGTCCGGAATAGGCGTGGATGATATCACGTCGTTTTAATGGTTTGCCCGGCCAGCCTTCGTTTATGCGATCAACGAGAAGTTTGATATCTTCCTCGGTGACATCAACGGCATCGGGTGTTTGTTCAAACAACGTGTCTGTCGTCCCAATCAGCGTGTGGTTCCGCCAGGGCATGACAAAGAAATGCCCGCTGGTCGTTTGTATGGTGAGGGCGATGTCATTTGTGCGTTTGGGAATAATGATGTGAATACCCTTCGAGCGCATGAGGTGGCGCGAGGGTCTTCCTTTTTCTGCATTCTCCAAAATTAAGTCGGCCCAAGGCCCTCCAGCATTGATGGTAATCTTTGAGCGGATGATATGTTCTTTGCCAGTGATCACATCTTTAACCTTGACAGCATTGATGCGATTTCCTTCATGGGTGAAGTCAGTGCCTTCGGTATAATTGGCAATATCTGCACCGTTCTCCGAAGC
>JAJFIN010000130.1 GCA_021774955.1 Alphaproteobacteria bacterium
AGAAACCAGTAATAGTAGAAATAGCCCAACTAACCCACCGGTGAGAAAAACGCCAATTTTATACAGGGCGAATTTCTCACGACGAACAAACCGCACGTATACAAATGCAATGGGCGCAAAAACAACGACGAAAAATAATAGGACCAGCAATTGCACAGTCTTACATCTCCTTTGATACTAAAGGCTAGCCAATAGATCCAACGTGCGATCCGTAGCGCCTTCTTCGACATCAGACAGTGCCGCACTGAAATGGGTGACGCCCATATCGGCCAAGCGGCTTATCTCAGCGCGCAGATGCGCTTCATCGCCGGCAATCGCCACGTCGGCCGGACCGGCAGCGCCTTCTTTGTCGAGCATGGCGCGGTAGGATGGCAATTGACCATAGATGGTGAGAGCTTCACCGATTTTCTGGCGCGCACCATCCGGATCACTGGTCAAAACGATGGGCAGACCACAGACGATTTTTGGGTCCGGTCGTCCAGCATCTGATGCGGCTTTGCGAACACTTGGGGCAATGTGGCTTTCCATGGTTTTTGGACCCACCATCCAGGTCGTGGTGCCATCAGCCATTTCACCGGCAAGCTTCAACATGACCGGCCCCAAGCCCGCAATAACCACGGGCATGTTTTCTGAGCCGGGAACATCGAACGTCACTCCATTAACGCGATATTGTTCGCCATTGAAGTTCACCGTTTCACCGCGCACCAGCGGCATCAAAACGGAAAGGTACTCACGCATGTGTCGGGCGGGTTTGTCGTAGGAAAAGCCCAACATATCTTCGATGACAATCTTGTGAGATAGACCGACCCCCAGGATAAACCGGCCCCCGGCAGCAGCATTCGCAGTCAACGCTTGTTGGGCAATAGCCGTGGGATGACGTGGATAGGACGGCGTCACTGCCGTACCGAGCCCAATCTTTGAGGTCTCATAGCCCATGACCGACAAGGCCGATATCGCATCGAAGGAGAAAATATTGGCCATCCAGATATTGTCGAGCCCCTTGGCTTCGACCTTCTGCGCAAGAGCCACCAGATCTTTCAATGTTGGTGTTGTGCTATCGGTACCTGCAATAATGCCTATTTTCATATCGTTTCCCTCACGTTCTGATGTATTTTCACCTTCAATAGTGTCCGAAATTCTGCTCCATGCAAGCACCAATGTACTTAATAAAGGATAGGGTGATCGATCGCGCTCCAGGCGTAGATTTATGACCGCAGCCGGAGTAAGCTCCCTCGAAATCGGGGATTGGGGAGATTTCCCGCCATCACACATTCAAATGCTAGAAAGATGAAAATCGTATGCGTATTTTTCTTGTTGTTCTGCTGGTTTTAGTGCTCGGCGCTGCAGGCGGGGGCTATTGGGCCTATCAATATGATGACGGTCCAATTGGAGAACGGCTGCGCGGCCAAGTCGCGACGGTGCTGGTCATTGGCGAAGACGAAGATGGCGATACTGATAAAAGCGATGGTGGGGATAGTTCCGAAACCGTAAAGGAACTCATTTGGCAAAACCGATCTGCGTTCGACGAAGGGAGCGCCAAAAAAGCCCTTAAGTCTGTCGACAAAACGATCCGCCAGATCGCAAAGAAAAATGGCAAAAAATCAGAAGCGCATGTGCGCAGCCTTGTTGAAACGGTGGTCATGCTGAACAATGCAGAGCATCTTGACCTTGCCTTACCTTACATGAAAAAGGCAGAGGCGCTGAGCCGCGAAGTTTATGGCGTGTCGCACCGTGAAACGGCGACGTCTATCCATGACCTCGCTGTAGTGATGATAGAAACTTCTGAGGATAAATACGCCCCGGAAGCTGAAGCATTGTTACGTGAAGCATTGGATATCCGCCGCGATTTATTAGGTACAGATCACGGTGAAACGGCGGGCGCCGAAACATTTCTGGCGGAGCAATTGTTGAAAAAGTGGCAACTTTTACCCAACAAAGAATTGAGGAAGGATGTCTTAACCGAGGCAGCTGCACTTTCTGATCACTCAGCTGTTGTTTACAATCGCATTCACCCGCAAGGCCACTTCCTCATTGTCAATGCCGCACTTCTTTCTGCCAACATTGCCGCCGCCCAGGGTTACTACGAGAAATCCGAACAATTGTTCCGCGCGGCGTTTTTGTCATTGGACGATCAGTCACGGTTTGTGTCCTTCTATGTACTTGCGGATGATTACAAAGCGTTCGAGGACGTTTTGCGCAAAATGGGGCGCGAAGAAGAAGCTGATCAACTTGCAAAAGAAGTTGGCATGGGCCAATTGGCCAACCAAGAAGCTCTTGATGCCGCCAAAAACGCACCCACACCTTAAACAAAATTATCACGCCAGCGCTAAAACCAACCGTTGAATGAGCCAATAAGACGACAGGCCGCCGATGGGATAAAGGGCCCATCGGTGCCACTCGGGCTTAGGGCGTAAGTTTGGCACGAGGCGCTGCCACGCGATCCATGCAAACAGTATGGCGGCGATGATCACTAGCTGACCAATTTCTATGCCAACATTGAAAAATAACAGGGCGAGAGGTAATTGGGTTTGCGGTAGACCGATGTCAAACAAGACCGATGCGAATCCCAATCCATGAAGCAAGCCGAAGGCCGATGACACTATGGCCGGATATTGAAACGCTATTGAATTTCGATTGTCCCGAGCAATTTCTACAGCGGCAAAGACAATACTGAGTGCAATGACACTTTCAACGGCCAAGACCGGTAAGGAAATCGAGCCCAACACCGACAGCGCCAGAGTAAAAGAATGGGCTAACGTAAAACCGGTGATTGTCCAAAGGATGCGGGTCGGTGTTGCCGCGAGGAACAGCATACAGAGTAAAAAAAGCAGATGATCATAGCCCCCGAAAATATGCTCCACCCCAAGCCGCAGATATTGAGTAGAAACAGTTGAAGACGTTTCTGCCGCAGGAATGGTCCAACTTTGTTTCTCCGGCCCTAAGACCGCATCATGCGCCTCACCGTTTGACCATTCGACACGAAATATGCTGGTGAGCGAGGGATTGAATTGCGGATAAATGAGAGCGACGTGAGCACCCGGTAGTGGCCCTGTGCAACGAAACAATGCTTGACGAAGAATTGCCCCTTGTCGGATTTGTGTGCGATCGGCACCGGCTGCGCTGCAAAACTCGGGCATTGTTATTGATGGCAGATTATCGCGTGCAACCGATCCGGGGATCTGCCATTGAACGCGATATAGATTCTCATTTTGCTCGGTAATGCGTACAGAAACAGGCCTACTATCATGCGCAAGAACCGCAGAAGTGGAAGCTGCCAGGCAGAAGAAAAGCATGCCTATATGAATCCACGCCTTGATCATTGCGCGTTACCGTCCAGCACGTCCCTAATCTCTATCTCATAACGCTCGGTAAGAGCGGCGAGAGCTGCGGCCATATTCTCTTGAAGCTGCGCCCGCTCGGCGTCTTCACGCACCAACGCCCGCACCTCATCTAACGTGGCGGGTCGAGCGTTTTCGTTGACAAGGACTTGAACCAGATGAAACCCTAAGGGGGATTTAAATGGCCCGACCCAGGTGTCGGGCTGAGGGCTGAGGGCAAAAACTTGCTCACTCATTTCATTGCCAAAGTGACTGGCAACAAAATCAGGCGTTCGCTCCACATAGTTCTCAAAATAGGCAAATTCATCACCCAAACCTGAAACATTCTCAATGGGCGTTTCTTTCTGCGTTAGGTCTTCCAGTAGGGCTTGGGCATCGCTCTTGGCATTTCCCCAACCGCGCTCTGCCCCATTGAAATAAATGTGTGCAAAGGTCGCATGAGCCGCAACCTCATAATCTTCCTCATGTGTTTCGAAATAAGCCGCCAACTGCTCTTCGTTGATATCCACCGATCCGCTCACCAATCCACGCAAAGCAAATTCCATGCGCTGATTGAGCCGTTGACGGATAACCGCGTCACTTTGGTCCAAGCCTAGAGCGACAGCTTCTCGGTAAAGTACCTCATCGCGCACGTAATCGTCGATAAGCTTATTGCGCTCTGCTTCGCTCATACTGGCAAGCACCTGATTAAATGTATCAGGGTCAAACGCTTTGGAACGATATTGCAAATAGGTCAGCAATGATTGTTGGTCGACAATAATTTTGTTGTTGTCGATGGGTGTTTGCGTGCGATCGGCAAACAAACCAACAACGATAAAAATCAAAACACCGACCACAAGAAAATGGCTAAGCGGATCCTTGGCGATGCGCTTCAACAATTCTGTCACTCCCGGTGAATTTCAGATCTAAGGTGTGTACCAGATTGGCGAGGTGTAGGCACGCTCTTGAATAATTGAGACGATGCCTTCCAGTAGATCTTTTTGAAGTGCAACCGCATCATAAAGCGCATGGCGGGGTGTAGGAATTTCCAAGACCCGTACATAATAGAAGGCACGCAGTGCAGGATCGAAATCTGGATCGCGCCAAACGGTGGTGAATTCCGAAGCACCAATCGAGTTCTCGTATTGAGCGGTTTTTAGATCCACCGTGCTGCCAACTGGTGGCACATTGCCGTCATCGTCTGGCACCCGGCCATCTGAGGCTTCGATGGTATAGACTTTTTCATGCGAGACACCTTCGGCATCAACCCAACCTTTGATCATCTGAACGCGATCGAGATTTGCACCTTTGGGATCGCGTATTGCCTGCACCAGAAAACTTGGGGCTTTTCCTTTGGGAGCCTGCATTAGGTCGCCGCCCATAGGAACGCCTTTTTTGTAGCCCCGGCCTCCAATCGTCTGAGAGGCATCCTTGTCGCGTCGGGCTAACCCAGCCAAACCGCCTGTGCGGGCATCGCGAGAAGAAAAATTCCAACCACCAAAGAAGCGCACCATCATGCGCGGTCCGGTCGTGGCATAAACCTCTTTGCGTTTGAAGGCGGCTAAAATTGAGGTGCGCGTGTTTTCTTCAGCCCACACGGCCGCCAAACCCTGAGCCCCCATTTCGAGAGCACCTGCTCTGAGGGCGCTGTCTTGAGTTGCGAACCGTGTTTCCGGCGAATTCATATAGGCAAACTTGTTGTAGAAGTTTGCTTCTTCTGCCGACGGAATACCGGTGTGGGAATCGGTTGCACCGATCATACCAAACTTGTAAGGATTAACGCCGGTTGATTGCTCAAACTCCAGGCCGCGCCGCAGCGCACCGCGCGCGTAATCCCCTGACGTGACTGAAGCGACATGTTCGGCTTCAGGCCGCATCTCAATTAAGTGCCGGTAAGTTTCATAATCGGCAAACTCATCATTGGGCGACAGGATGGGATGGGTTTCAGAATCGCCTTTGAATTGTGTGACTTCGGCGACCGGCTCCCAGCGCATCCGCGTGCGACCATATTCAGCTGTGATCGGGCGGCCTTCACTGTCTTGCTCAGGAAACATCAGCCCTTTTGAAATATTCATGTTGTGCGGGATGGCAACAAATTCAGCCCCGGTCTCAGCTTCAGTTTTTTCCATCCAGGACCAGAGATCTTCCGGCTTGACGCTAACGGTTGAAGAGTAGGGAAGGAATTGTTTTGCGACATCAGCGCCTTGGCTCATGAAGACAACGCGGTGCAAATTGGCGGCGTCCGGAAGCGAGGACCATTCCCAACCGATGAAGGCGGTAAAGTTCCCAGAATCGTTATGTCTGTCGGCTGTATCAACGATATCAACCCAAGCCGGCATTCTGATTTCAACCGATGCCAGTTCATCGGTTTCGGTACTATTGATCGATCCGGCATTCGCCAGTTTCACAATCTCAGCAAAAACTTCACTCCCTTTGCCTGCCGCCATAAGCGGTCCAATGCGTTTTCCGAATTGGGTGCGCATAAGCAATTCATCTTGCTCGAAGATGCGCTTGGGAACAGCCGTCAGCTCTGCGTGATCTGCCACAACGAGGAAATCGAGCGGCGTATCGATCTGGATTTTTTGTCCTAGAGTTGGATGCACAATGGGTTGACCTTTGGCATACCGATAGGCGGCATCCGGATCGCCTTTGGTGTTTTTAAACAGGAAAGCATCGAAGGAATAATTGGTGTGAAGGTGGGTATCGCCCCAATAAAGATTGCGCTCAGCTCCTTCTGCGAACGCCGTCCCCGCTGTTGCGACCGACATGA
>JAJFIN010000014.1 GCA_021774955.1 Alphaproteobacteria bacterium
GGTTGGTCGAAAACCAAGTAGAGGTTTCCTCTGACAGAAGGTTCAGAGTGGTGAGCTGAGAAGCCAGAGTTTCTTCAGCAATGGCGTCGGTCTGAAGCGCGCGCAAGGCGTCATCCCAAGCGGCAATCTGACGGTCACGCCGAAACTCCAAAGCCCAGGAAGCAGCATTGACTAAGAGAGCAAGCAAGATAACAAGAAGGAGATTCAGCAAAAATCGATCGCGAACACCCGCCGACACTGGAGCTCGCCAAAACACCGGCAAGCGTTGTGAAGACCAATTATCAACGCCGCCAACAAACTGAGAGATTTGTAGATGTTTTTCACGTATTGACGTGTGGAGCCGATCAAGATCGTCCTGACGAACAATGGCAATGGTAACGTGAAGGATCTCACTTTCTTTGTCCCTACTTCTTACCTCATAGTCAAAGGCGATCTCTTCCTTTCGCATCGGTACAAAATGATCGATTTGAAGAGCTATCGCGGATCGAAGGTTTCGTTCGACATTGAGAGGAAAAGTACGTTCAACAATGAGAATACGATCATCTGGTATTTGGATTCTTGCACCGGCATTTTGTTGCTGGACATGCAACCAGTTCTCATCTCCGTCTTCACTGTCGAACCAACCAGTGGGTGCTAATAATGTCGCAGGTTCGATTTGACTGCCCATCCGCTCAGATAGTCGAACTGGCAATGTTTTGAGCAGTGTGCCTTTCCACCAAACGGAAAAGCGATAGAGCGCGTCAAAGGCTTGGTTCAGATGAGGTTCGAGTGCAAAACTACGCGCCATTCTATGCTCCCCGACAACGTTTGGAGATGGGGTCATAACGGCACCCAGCATCTTGATCAATCCGAGGTCTGACAAGGAAGTCTGGCCAGGTTCGCATGTCACCATCCTCAAATTCCACAATGAGGCCGATGAGCGCTGGAATATCTCGGGTCGAACGCCAAATCGAAAGAGCCTCATCGTCAGTGTCTGTCTTGTAGATAAAACGGATATCGCTTGCTCCTTCAATCACGCTGGCGGTTCGGCAATCGCCTGTCGCACGTTGTTTCCATGACAGACGGTCAAGACACCAAGCAACGTTGAGGCTTTTCTTGGCACCCTCTCTCTCAACAAACAAACGTGTTGCCACATAGCCCCCCTCTCCTAACTGCTTGGGCGGCGCGCTGATATAGCGTATTTCGTTGAAGCGGCCTTCAAAGTCGAGCGGGCCGCGCTGACCATTGCGATCAAGGCTGTGGCCAGGATAGATATTCGTGAGCGTGCGCCGGAGAAAATCCTGAGCAGCTTCAACCTCAGTATAGGCCTCAGAGACCTGTTCTGTGCGTTCCCATGCGCGAATGCCGAAACTTAAACCGCCAGTCATCAACCCGCCGAGCAACAACATCAAAGCCATGGCAACAAGAAGTTCAACCAGCGTGAAACCCGCTTCCCCTGATTGACTGACATCTAGTTTCGCACACGCCACTATTTCGTGTCCAATCGGATTGTTTTGACATCCACGCTTTGGCTCGGGTGTTCGGCATTAAAAACCGAAACCGCAACATCGTAGGCCACCAGATCGCCAAACTGTCGTGGATCGCTGTTATTGAAATTCGCTTCTTGCACAGACAAGGTCCAGCGATAAGGTTCAAGTTCGAAATTGCCCTTTGTGTTGCCGGTGCGAAGTGGGATATCGGCGCCGACACGTTCCAACAATGTTTCAGCCAGTGAGATTGATGTGAGCCGTTGTTCTGCGGCTGCCAGGCCACGGCGCGATCCGATCATAGATTGAAGGAGAACCCCGAGTGACAAGGCGAGAATGGCAAAGGCGACCAAAACCTCGAGCAGACTGAAGCCATCTTGACCGTGCCTGCTCTTCATGACGCCCTGTCTTTTTTAATATGCGCCTGTCCGGTCAGCCAATCGACCTCAATCCGGCGTTTAGCACGCCCGGCTTGCAGAATAATCTCTCCGCCGCTGGTGCCGCCAGTGCCATAAAAGACAATCTCGTTTTCAATATCGGTGTTTGCCATAAGCGGTTGATAAGTTGCTTTGATAGCACCAGGGAAATTCACATTCATCCCCTCACCGATGCGATACCCTTCGCCCTCTTCCTCAAGTGACATCACAATGTCTTTTCCCTGCCGCGCAGCCAGAGCATGGGCGTGACGGAGGTCAGCAATCATCGTGCGCGCCGCGCCATTGAGTTGAGCGCCCGGCACGACACGGCCATAGACCATCGGGGCGGCGGTTAACACCATCGCCATAATTGCCATCACAACAAGCAGTTCTATGAGGGTATATCCGTGCTGCGAAGCGCGGTTGGGTTCACCCTTCTTGCGGCCAAGAACCAACATCTTCGTCCTCACCACTCCCGCCCTCAAGGCCATCGGCGCCGAGCGTATAGATATCAAATTGCATTTGGTTCGTGCCCGGACGACGATAGAGAAAAGTTCGGCCCCACGGATCGACGAGGTTTTTAGGTTTGCGCACATAAGGGCCGTTCCAACTGCGGCCTTCTCCAGCGGCACGCCACAGGATATCCAGGCCTTCTTCTTGCGTTGGATAACGCCCCATATCGAGATAGAAAGTGTCGACCGTTGAGACTAATGAATCAATCTGAATACGCGCCGCGTCGACTTTAGCTTTCGAAAACCGGCCGATGAATTGCGGTGTGATAGCAACGGCAAGTAGCGCTAAAACGGCTAACACGACCAGCAACTCAATCAATGTATAGCCCGCTTCGCCCTCTGGTCTTTTCTGCTTATCTCTTGACCGAGCCAACACCTTCTCTACTCCTTATCTGAACCTATTCTTAGAACTGCGTGACGCTCATCAAACCACTTAGAATTGCCGCAATAAATCCAGCCACCACCATGCCCATAACGATGGTAACAACCGGCACTAGAATAGCCAGCAAGCGCTCAATTGCAACCTGTACTTGGCGGTCATAAGTCTCTGCAATGCGAGCCAGCATGATCGGTAGATTACCGCCCTGCTCGCCCAAATGAATGAGCCGGAGTGCGAGAACCGGAAACAGGCCAGAGCGCTCTAACGCACCGGCAATGCCGCCACCTTGGGCGACTTGCACTGCGGCCTCACCCACGGCTTTGGCTAGAGCTTCATTTTTCAACGTCGCTTGGGCGCTGGCAAAAGCTTGCGGCACGCTCACGCTGCTTTCCAGCAACAGACCTAGAACACGACAGAAATTACTCACTTGCGATTTCATCGGTAGATCGAGCAGGAGCCGCGTCTTTAACAAACGGCGATGAACCCTGAGCTTAACCGCTGGTTTGGCGTAAGCTCGTCGGAGCAGCCAGGTCAACCCGGCAATGAGGCCCAACAAAAGCCACCAATAATCTCCAACCACATGACCAAAACCTAAAACAACACGCGTTGAAGCGGGCAGCTCGGTTCCCATGTCTTCAAAGAACGGTTCAAATTGCGGGATCACAACCGTCAGGACCAAGATTAATGTCGCGGCAATCATCGCCCCCAAAAAAGCCGGATAGACCAGCGCAGAGCGTACTTTTTCTTTAACCATGCGGGCTTGGGTGAGCATTTGAGCGAGACGGTCAAGGGCGTCTTCTAAACGTCCCGCCTCTTCACCAGCGCGGATGAGGCTCACATAAAAGCCTGGAAAGAGCGTTGGAAAAACACCAAGGCTTTCTGAAAAACTTCGGCCGCCGCGCAAATCCTTCAACACACTATCAAGCACAGCCTTGGCCTGCTCGCGTCGACCGATCTCCTTGATCGTTTGCAAGGCTTGGTCGAGCGGGAAACCTGCCTTGAGTAGGTCAGCGAGCTCGCGTGTGAAGGTGGCAAGCTCGGCTTCGGAGATCGCCTTACCGATTTCAAGGGCGATAAGCCGCTCCCACAAAGG
>JAJFIN010000131.1 GCA_021774955.1 Alphaproteobacteria bacterium
GCATTACCAGCTTACCAAGCTCGATCCAAAGAAACATCAAGTCGAATAACACGCGCACTAGAGGCTCTGCTTTGCGAGAAGAGCTTCGAACAAATTACCATGGCTGAGCTTGCCAAAAAGGCAGAGCTAACTCCTGGCGCCATTTATCGACGGTTCGAAAACAAAGATGCCTTGCTTCCATATATTTTTGCACGTTATCGCGACGAGCTTTCAAGTTGGCTTGATCGGGTCACACCTGAGGAAATTACTCAGCGTGCTACCTGCCTCCATGAAGCGTTGTCGATAGTGATTTCAGAGACATTGAAATGCTTCCAAACCCACGCACATATTTTCAGAACTGTGCACCTATACGGTCGGCTTCACCCTGAATTGCCCATCAAAGACATAGGCCTGCCAAACAACGAAACTTTCGCACCCATCGGACCTGTATTGACATTGTTTGCAGAACTGCCCGCCAAGAAAGCAAAACGAGCTAGTCAGTTTATAGGGCATACAATTGTCGCGCCCTGCACAGAGCGGGCTTTATACCCCAAACAATTGCCAGCTTCTGGCTTGCGTGTCAGCGACCGAGACTTTGTCTTCGAGCTTGCTGCTATGTTTACGGCTTGGGTTGAGACCGACGTAGCGCAACGTCCAATCTGAAGCTGCACCACATCAATCAATCATTTCGATTATCCAGAAAAAACAAAAGCGTTGAGCTTGTTGCCATCGAGATCGCGAAAATAACCCGCATAGAAACCTGTATCACCTCGAGGACCAGGCGCTCCTTCATCCGTGCCCCCTAGTGCCAGGGCTTTGGCGTAAATCTTGTCCACCGTTTCCTTGGTATCTGCTTGAAGTGCGACCATTACTCCATTACCCACAGTCGCTTTATTTTGATCGAACGGTTTAGTAACGGCAAGCATTGCAGTTCCGCCATCACCACTCCAACCAATGAAAGTCTCCATTTCCATCATGCGCTTGCCATCTATTTCGGCTAGCAATGCATCATAAAAAGCAGCTGAACGTTCGAGATCATTTGTTCCTATCGTGACATAGCCAATCATTGCAGTCCTCCCTTTGATCAGATCGGACTATATAGATTGTCGCGTAGGTTGTCTCAAGATTTTATGCAATCTACGCCGCAATGGGATTTAACATTTGACCCGGTAGCTCCCCGGTGGCCTTGCCATTTTCAAATGTTGCAACACCTTCGACCAGCGTCAATCGCATGGGAGCAGCCGCCCGAGTCCACCGCCATATCTTGCCGCCCTTGCCATCGGGGACATCAAACGTTTTTTCCATACTGCGGTGTTCAATTTCTTTTAGGTTGAACACCGCAATGTCAGCACGCTTGCCCACTTTGATCTCACCGCGGTCCGCAAGAGAAAAGTATTTGGCCAATTTTCCGGTCTGCACATGTACAGCCTCTTCAATTGAAAGCTGACCGGTTTCTCTTACATAGTGAGTGAAAAGGAATATGTTTTCACCGCCACCGCACAACATTTGACCGTGGGCACCGGCATCAGAAACGTTACCAACTGAATTTGGGTCTTTCAGAAGGTTGATCACCGTGTCTTCATCTTTCACAAAGGTCCAATCAACGGTCGATTGGAGACCATTTCGCAGTAGCCACTCGGCCATGGCATCGGATGGATGAAGCCCCAATTCATCAGCATAGTCTCCCAGTGACACATTGACCGGGCCAGCACCGTTTTCAGAATTATTCAATTGCATTGAGCGCGCGTTGGCCATGGGAGAATGCTCCCAAGCATCATTCTCCCACGAATGTATCGCCCGCTTGCGCCATACTGGATCTTTCAAAAGCGCAATTTTTTCTTCCTGTGTCTCCGCTTGAACTACTTCATGCCACACATAGTCGTTGGTCTGAGCAAAAATCAAAGAGTGATTTACACTGATGGTATTGGTCGGTGAGACATGTGAGTAGGCCGTCCAGAAGTCACGCCCCTCTTGTTTAAATGTCTCATGACGTTGCTCAAGAGGGATCCTAATATCTTTTTGAAACGCCAATGTCGGCAATCCCGCCCACTGAACACGAATCGGAAGCCCTTCACTTAGACGGGCAACACGATCGGTTTGCTCAACCGCTGTCATGCGCATAAAGGTGTCAACGATCACTTGCAAAGAAGTACCGGGGTACCGGGACAACACTTCCATCAACGCTCTGATCTCTTTGTCATCGGCTTGCATTGACGGGACCGGTCGATCGCTTCCATCATGATCCATTAAATTCGATGACATGCCCATGGCACCGGCAGCAAGCGCATCATCCAGAAGCTCTGCCATTTGTGTAATCTCACTCTCAGTCGCTACTCGATCCCAAGCATCCATGCCCATAACCGCCAGTCGAATTGCGATATGCCCGACAAACGCTCCAAAATTAATCGGCAATTTGACGTTCTTCACCATAGATTCTTTGTACTCTGACCATTTATGCCAATCCCAAGGCAATTCCTCAATGAATGGCTCTTCCGGAATATCTTCAAAGAAAGAGAATATTTTTACGACCTCCCGACGGGCGGCCTGATCGTCAGAAATTGGTGCAACTGAAAATCCGCAATTACCAATAATCGATGTCGTGACCCCGTAACCAGCAAGCGGGTCAAGTTGTGGCTCCCACCACATGGCACCGTCGAAATGCGTATGGCTTTCTATAAAACCGGGCGTCACTAAACAATCGGCAGCATCAAACACGCGCTCACTAGGTTGTGTATCCAGGCCTTGACCGATCTCAGCGATCACGCCATCGCTAATGCGCACATCAGCTGAGAAACTTGGCTTACCGGTGCCATCCACCACGGTGCCGTTGCGAATTAGTAGATCGCTCATATCTTTGCCCTCTCAAGTCGATGCCTCATTGAAAGGAAGAGAATAAACGTTGTCTCAGAACGCGAGCAAGTTGGATCCCCCTGAAGTAGCACAACGCTCACCCTGTGGTATTAGGTTCACCTTAAAGTCCAATAACTTCAATATCTCGTATGTTCTTTGTCGGAGAATTTTGCTATATTGTTGGCAGAGCGGGCAGCGGGCGATTTGCAATTTCAGCGGCTTCGTGTGAGTCGATTCCCAAAACCAACAATATATAATAGGCACATTCTTCTATTGTGTTTTCTTCTGTATTGGAGGTCATACGATTCCTAAAAACACCGCTGATCGCACCAAGTAAAAACGGCTCCAGGTTCTCCTGTAAATGCGTAATAAACCGTCCCTCTTTCATTCCACGGGCAATATCGCGGCGTCCACTATCACCCACACCCTTTCGTAGTTGTTCCGACGGCCATCCAGATTGAAAAAGGAACCAACTCCATAACGGATCCTTCTCAATCGCATAAAGAAGATGGCGAATGCTAATCGCAACCACTTCTGCTGGATCTTCAATATCGCGGGTCAGATCATCCAGAAGAGCGGTAAGTGTCTGCGCATGTTCTTCTGCTATCGGTATCAAGACATCCATCTTTGATTTGAAATGAAGATAGAACGTACCGTGGCCGACATCCGCAGCTTGGGTGATGTCTTGAACCGTCACTTCCTCAACACCGCGTTTGCGCATGAGCTGTTCAGCAACGATCAGAATTCGGCTGTATGCCTTTTGTTTCTTTCTTTGAACTCTGGGTGAACTCATCAAACTTTGTGACAAACGGTTTCTCTCTCAGTGGCTAAAGGTAATAGGTTTCGAAAACCCATTTCCTTCTACAGGATTCGAGCAATATATTAAATTGACTATAGTCATTTTTGATGCTAGTCAACTTTTTCTTTGAATTCCCCTTTGTCTTTGACGAAGGGAACCAGCCAGAAAAGGTTGATCAAGATCATGAGCCAGTCATCTGAATTTGACGTCATCATCGTTGGATACGGTCCTGTGGGGGCAATCGCCGCCATAATGCTGGCAAAACGCGGATGGTCGGTCGCCGTTATCGAGCGCATGGAGAATATCTACCCAAAACCGCGGGCAGTTGGTCTTGATGGTGAGATCATGCGCGTCCTTCAAGAAATCGGATTGGTGGA
>JAJFIN010000132.1 GCA_021774955.1 Alphaproteobacteria bacterium
AAAGCACCGAAGGCGGAAAAAGACGCAGATACGCTCGCATTAGAGCGCAATATCACCAACAGTCTGGGACTTGCTGTGTCGATCGACCATCATGATGAAAAGGGCGGTTCTGTGCGGATTTCGTACACCACACTCGAGCAATTGGACGATATTTGCCAACGTCTTTCGAGCGTCCGTAGCGTCGAATTCTAGATCGTATCCCGGATTCCTATTTAGTATCCTAGATTCCTAATTTGAGGTTTTTGGTAACTCGGATTCCTTATTTACGTTACCGGTTTAATCGCCGGGCTTGAGCCGCAATCGCCATAAAGGCGTGGCTGCAGAGGGCCACATCCGGGGCGCCGGTCTTACGGCATTCGATTTCTGTTTCTAAAGTCATGCGCATGGCGGCTTCCAAACGCGATGCTGGCCAGCGATTGACCTGGGCTTGAAAAGACCCTTCCCGTTTGAAAAATATTGGCGGCCGAAGTCCCTTGATCGAAGAGGTGACATTGCGTCCGTTGTTTTTTTGGCTGCGAACAAAATAGAGACGCTCAAGATGGGTCGAGAGGTTTCGGATCATTTGGGCTGTGGTTGAACCCGATGACAGAGCGTTGGCCAATTCACGATCAAGGTTCTCAAAATCTCCCAACAAGGCGGCGTCGATGACAATGTCGACATAGCCCACGTCTCCTGATCCCAGAAGTGCCTCGACGTCTTCGAATGTCACTGTGTCGCCGGTAAAATCCTTGGTGCCGGCGCCTTTATAAAGGGCTAATTTGTCAAGTTCGCTGCGGGTTATGCCTCGATCTTGGCCTAAAACCTCCATCAATTGGGCCATGGCATCAGGGGTTACTTTGAGCCCGGCAGCCGATAAATCTGAGGCAATGAGATCCTGTAAGCCGCGTTTATCATCCTGATAGCAGGCTAAGGCGGCGCTTTTTTTTGATTTTTCAAAAAGCGTGCGCAGTTTTGCCCGCGGCGTCAGGGCGCCGGCTTCGACGATGACGAAGGCCTCTGCAACAAGTGACCCGTCTTCAAGGGATTTAAAAACGGAGTCCATGGCTTTGGCCGATGCTTCTCCGCCATCGCGCAACCGAACTAAGCGTTTATCGGCGAGCATCGAAATTGCGGCAATTTCATCGGCGAGCCGGGCGGGGTCGCTTTTGACGTCACTCTCAGTAAGTTCAACCAGACCCATGGGGTCAGGATCTTCGCCCAAGATCGCTTTGGTTAGTCGATTGGAGCGTTCACGTACGAGCCCCTGATCGGGGCCGTAAATTAATGTTGCTTCGATATTGGGGTCAGGTGCCCGGGTAAATCGATCACCATCCTGCGGCTTTATTTTCATGCAGCGATTATTCCTGATTGTGGCGGAAATAAAGGCTCAAACGGAGTTTCATATTGTCGGCCAAGTCCCGAGCGGCGCGGTCTTCAGCGTCACGGCGGGCAACCAGCGTGGCATATTGATTTTCAATGACATTATAAGAGGAAATTGAGCGGCTGGTGGCTTCAAAAACGGTCTTATTGGTGGCTGTATCGATCAATTTATAGGTACTGGAGAGGCGGTAATTGAAGCGGGTAACAGCCTCATCTTGCTCAAAACCTAAGCCTTCGCGGGTCTCGCCGAGGGTGATGTTTAGACGGTAATTTGGCGCGCTTGACAGGCCTTGAGGCGTCAGATCGTTGACCATTTTGGTATAAACGATTTGGCCAATTCGGGCTTTAAGCGGGGTGACTTTAATCGTTGCCATCTGCCGAGCAACGCTGGTGTCTTGGTGCTCTGCATACAGAGGTTCAAACCCGCATCCACTAATAAAGAAAGCTGAAAACAGAGTAAGTACAATGGCAATGTGTTTTCCAGCGGGCATTCTAAACCTTTTTAAACGACAATATTGACAATCCGGTTGGGCACAACAATCACTTTGCGCAGGGTCTTGCCATCAATTTCCTTGGCGACATTGTCGACTTTCAAGGCGGTCTCTTCAACCACCTTGTTGTCTGAATCTGGGGCTATTTGGATCTCAGCGCGGCGTTTGCCGTTGATTTGAACGGCGATGGTAATGGTTTCATCGACTAATAGGCCCGGGTCCGAAACGGGCCAGGGGGTGTCAACCACAAGCACTGTGTGGCCCAGCTTTTCCCAGGCTTCTTCGGCCAAATGCGGCATCATGGGCGCCAGCAAAATGATCAATGTTTCCAAGGCTTCGCGCAAGACATAGGCTAAATCATCAGCTAAGGGGCTCTTCAAATCCTTGGTGAACGCGCTGATTGCATTGGCGAATTCATAGACCCGGGCGACGGCGCGGTTGAACCGAAAACCTTCGAGATCACCGGTAATGGTTTCGATGGATTTATGGGTGGCGCGACGCATGGCGAGTGCGTCATCGGAATAAGCTTTGGGAGAGGTGGCGTCGATGGGTGCGGCGCTTTTGGTATTTTCTGAAATAATCCGCCACAATCTTTGGGTAAATCTCCACGCCCCTTCAATGCCCGCTTCGGTCCATTCAACGTCGCGCTCGGGCGGCGAATCTGACAAGACAAACCAGCGCGCCGTATCGGCTCCATACTGATCAATGATCTCTGTTGGATCGACGGTGTTTTTCTTTGACTTCGACATTTTTTCGATCGGGCCAACGGTGATTTTTTTGGATGTCCCAGCGAGATAAAGCTCCTCACCTTGGCGTACGACCTCATCCGGTGTGTGCCAAGCCCCATCGGGATCTTGATAGGTTTCATGGATGACCATGCCTTGGGTGAACAGGCCTTCAAAAGGCTCGTCCAAACCCAATAAACCGCATTTTTGCATAGCACGGGTGAAAAACCGGGCGTAAAGCAAGTGCAGAATGGCATGTTCGACGCCACCGATATATTGGTCGACCGGGAGCCAATAATCAGTGGCTTTGCGGTCTGTGGGTTCTGACGCCTGAGGCGCACAAAACCGGGCAAAATACCAAGCTGAATCGACAAAGGTGTCGAAAGTATCGGTTTCGCGTTTGGCGTCCTTGCTGCATTTGGGACAGGAAACCTGTTTCCATGTCGGGTGAACAATGAGCGGGTTGCCGGGATGGTCAAAGGCCACGTCATCGGGTAATTGGACCGGTAAGTCTTGGCGCGGTACCGGTACGACACCGCAATCAGCACAATGGATGATCGGTATTGGGCAACCCCAATAGCGCTGGCGGGACACTCCCCAATCGCGCAGCCGGTACTGAACCTTTCCCTGACCTTCGCCACGGGCTTCAATCCGGTTTATGACTTCTCGTTTGGCGTCATCGATCGACAAGCCGTTCAAGAAATCTGAATTCACGATCACGCCGTCGCCGGTATAGGCTTCGTCAGTGATCTTAAACGTGGCCAGGTCTTGGTCTTTGGGGGCCACAACGGGCAGAACCAACAGGCCATATTTGTTGGCAAAGTCGAGGTCGCGTTGATCGTGGCCCGCGCAGCCAAAGATCGCGCCGGTGCCATATTCCATCAGAACAAAATTGGCGACGTAAATCGGGAGCGTGCGATCTTCGAACGGATGCTCGGCTTTAAGGCCGGTGTCGAAGCCAGATTTCTCTGCTTTTTCAATAGCTTCTTCGCTGGTCCCGGTCTTCTGGCAGTCTTTGATGAAGCTCGCGAGGTCTTTGTTGGTTTCGGCGAGAGCCGTGGCAATGGGATGATTGGCAGCAATGGCGCAAAACCCAGCACCAAAAATCGTGTCGGGCCGGGTTGTGAAAACATTGAGCTCGGGCGTTATCCCGGTCGGCACCGGCCCCGACAATTTGAAACGCAAATTTGCCCCTTCGGAACGACCGATCCAGTTTTGCTGCATCAATCGTACTTTGTCGGGCCAGCGATCCAAGGCCTCTAGGGCGCCTAAAAGTTCCTCGGCATAATCGGTGATTTTGAAGAACCATTGGGTCAGGGTGCGCTGTTCAACCTCAGCGCCGGAACGCCAACCGCGGCCATCAATGACCTGTTCGTTGGCCAATACGGTGTGGTCGACGGGGTCCCAATTGACTTTGGATTCTTTACGGTAAGCCAAGTCGTTGGCGAGGAAATCCAGGAAAATCGCCTGTTGTTGGGCGTAGTAGGAAGGGTCGCAGGTGGCAAATTCGCGCGACCAATCGATAGCCAAGCCCATCAGCTTTAACTGATCGCGCATGGCGTCGATATTGGCGTAGGTCCATTTGGCTGGGTGGACTTTGTTTTCCATGGCGGCATTTTCAGCGGGCATGCCAAAGGCGTCCCAGCCCATGGGATGCAGAACATTGTATCCGCGGGCGCGTTTGTAGCGCGCGGTGAGGTCACCCATGGTGTAATTGCGAACATGGCCCATGTGGATACGGCCGGACGGATAGGGAAACATTTCCAGGACGTAGTATTTTTCCTGGCCAGCCTGGGCCTCAACCTCAAAGCTTTTCCGGTCGGTCCAAACGCCCTGCCATTTGGGTTCGCTTTCTTTGGCGTTGTAGCGGGTCATGGGGAAAGGTCCCTATCAGAATGGTCATGGTTTCTAATAGACCGGGGTTTGCTTCGTGCAACCACAAAATTGAGACCGTCAGGAAAGAGCGGTCTAACCGCCAGCATCGACTTTAAGCTGACGGGCGCGAACGAGAATGGCATTTTCGAGACTGGCGGCCGTATCACCGCTAACAGCAGCATCGCGCCAGCCACCGGAACCGGTGTTTTCTTGGCGGAAAACGGTTACTTTGATGCCATCCGCGCGTAATCGCGTATCCAGAATATAGACCGTCACCTTAAACCGCTCTTGGGGCGCTTCAGGGCTCGCATGCCAATCGGTGATGATCACACCGCCCGATGAATCGATCGTCGCGAGCGGCATAAAGGCTAGCGTATCAAGAGTTGCGCGCCACAAATAGGTATTAACCCCGATGCCAGAATTGCCGGACTTTTTGCCACCGCCCATGAATGGGAAACCGGCAAAGAGCCGATCGTTTGGATCGTCTTGAGGATTAAGGACATTGCGGTTAGATCCGGCGGTTTCGCCAGGATCATAATCAGGGCCGGACGCAGAACCGCCACAGGCCACAAGGGCAAGGCTGATCGCTACGCAGGCTAATAAACTCAAAGGCGTTTTCAAGAGCACTCTCGCTTTGCTTGATCGACGGAAGAGACGCAAAAATCTATGGCTGGGCGGAACCCCTCCAATGCTTTGCTTGAGTAGGGGCTTTTACACCAAGCATCTACGCTTGTCTAAACCAGAAATCGGCGAGAGGAGGATTTTTTGGCCAAAATTTCAGCAAAATGGAAATTACCCGAACCTTACTCCTGCATTAAATTTTCGACGGACGGTTCCATGCCAGGAAAAGGGCTTTTAGTGTCGCAAATATGTCGGATTCCGTGGTTATTGTTGAAAACCAGCATATTATGCAAAAAAACGCAGAGAACTGCTGTTGTGGCCATAAGGCCACAAGGGAGTTTGAAAGGATTTCTGGGGGCTATGGCGAGTTGACAAGGGGGGGTATGACCGCCATTAAATAGGTGAGATACTTGGTAAAAGTTAAGTTTTGGGCGTGGGTTTTGGCGCTTAGTAGAGAATGACAATGAAGAAGATCTTGGTGGGCACGTTAGCGGTCGCGGCCATTGTTGCTGTGAGCGCTACTGCTATGGCCGAAGAGAGCAAGATCAGATTAAAGCTGGGCGGGTTTTACACCGGCGCCATTGTCATTGGTGATGTCGATGGCTTGTCACAAGATACGCGCATCGGCAGCGACGGTGAATTGCGTGTTGGTGGTGATGCGATTTTGGATAATGGCATCGAAGTCGGCTTCATGTCCCACATCCAATTTGAAGACAATTCCTCGCGGAGCCTGGCGCGCGGACAAGACGACGATGTCGTTGATGAAGCTTATATGTGGGTCAAGGGTGGTTTCGGCAAAGTCTATTTTGGCCAGCAAGATGGCATTGGTGACTTGTTTGCCGTTAATTCCCCGAGTGCGTTCACGCGGATGTCAGCCAATGATAGCGATATTGATCCTGGCATAGGCGGGGTTATTTCACTCAGCCCAAATCATGGACTGTTTTCAGTGAATACAGTCAATGACAGCAGCGATGACGATCTCAAAATTGGCTATATGACGCCTGCGATTGCCGGCATCAAATTGGGTATTTCCTTTGCCCCTGAAAATGAAAAGTCGCCGGAAGGCTTTACCAGCGGTATGGGCAATGATTTTGACAGCGCCATTGAATTTGGCGGTGCTTATGTTAATTCGTTTAGTGATGTGGAAGTCAAGCTAGCCGCCACTTACGTGATGGCGGACGACGATTCTGCCGACCCTACGGTGATGGGAGATCCGTCGGAGTGGAATGCTGGTGTGAGCGTCAGTTTTTCCGGTTTGACAATTGGCGGCTCTTATCGGGCCAGTGAAAACTTTGTTCCCGGCTGTTCAGTTTTAGGAACCCTGGCAACGTGCTCGGCCGGTGCAACAGCGCTCGTGTTTGATGAATATACGGCTTACGATGTCGGCGTCGGTTACCAAGCGGGACCGTGGAGTGTTAGTGCGCAATATGCCGCTCATGATGCAGAAAATGCGGCGGGTGCTGATCAATTAGACGGTAACACCTATGTTCTTGCCGGCAGTTATAAATTTGGCAAAGGCTTGCG